>NZ_CDSBKL010000083.1:0-13080 GCF_977115555.1 Aquiflexum sp. | reverse complement strand
ACTGGTTCTTGGACATTGATTTGGAGCTTGTATTTCTCCAAAGGCACCTGATAGTTTTGGTAATGAATTTTTCCTGCCCAAAGGTAATTCAGCGACAAAAAGTAGTTTTTATCTCCCTTGTTTCGAAGGATTATGGGCTTTTCGGGCTGTTGGCCAGATTGGATCAAATTGTTGCCATAATATAAAAAGTAGGCAACCGGAATGTCATTGGGGTTTCGGATAGCAATGGCAACTTCTTCATGGTTACGGGAAGTAGCCACAGTAATCTTTCCATCTTCCTCTTCCAACCTAAATTCCTGCACACTAGAATTGAACTCCAAGGTGTAGCTCAAAAACAATGGATTGATCTGAATTTTAGACGGAAGAAGGGTATGTTCCACCAATTCCCTATTTCCGAAATAATCTAAGCCAAAAAGGCTGACGCTATCTGCTCCATTTCCAGAAATAGTCCATTTGATTGATAAAGAATCACCTTCTAGGTCAAAAGTAAATGGATCAGGAAAAGTCTTGTAAAAAGCTGAAACTTGTTTCTCCAAGCGTTCATTGTCAGCATTAAGCAGCAGCGCCTTGACACTATAATCCATGTCTGCCAAAGGGAAAATGGAATCAGGAATCACTAATTCCGTCTCTTGATTTGGGAGAAGTTCCTTTTCAATGAATAACAATGTATCGGGCAAAAAAACGGTTTGATCGTGAAATCTCTGGGGTTGGTGTGGAAATACCCACACTTGAATCCTGCCATCCTTGATTCTGAGATCATTTTCGTCTTTTGCTGAAAGTGTAAGAATTTGCACTGTTCCTTTGATATGAATATCTGAGGACAAGCCGAGGTCCAAACTGTTTCGCTTCAATTCATACTCCTCCAAACGAAAATCCTCAGACATCAATTCATCGCCATTATTATCAATAAGGCTTATATTACTGTAACTGTCTAGCTTTAATTTCAGAGAATCATGAAGGTGAAGCTGGTATTTATAAGCTCCTTCCCGAAAGGGTTGTATTGACGTGGAAAACTTTTTTTCTGAACCTTGATACAAGACCAACTGGACTTCTTTGCGATATGGTTTTCCTCTTTTATTGACCAAGAAACTTTTCATATTCAAAGTATCCAAAGGTTTGTATTTTGGTTTGTCAAATACCATATAACCTTTCATAGTTGTCTCATATGATCCATAATCTCTCCAATCACAATGGTAATCATCAAAAATACAGGCAGTCTTGTGGTAGGCCCTTTGGAAAAAATCTGAAATCTTATAAATGGAACCCTGGACGTAGCCGGTTTTTATCGACTTATATCCATCTACCGGAATCAAAAGAATAAACCTTACCGGTATCCAAACATACCGTATTGGGGTGCCATAGAGGATATTGTTTTTGGTGATTTTGAAAGTTGAATTGTTCAATTGCTTTTCCAAGAAAAAGAAATTCGTGTTTCCTGCATAAGAAACCTTGATTATGCCACTTTTATTCGACTTTTTGTCTTGGTAAGATTGGGTTTTTGGGTCAAAAATCAGCCTTTTGCCATCAGCCGTTACATCGGCTTCCCGAATGATTTGACCTTCTTTGTCGTAAACCTGTACATTTAAATCCTTGTCATTTTTGATCACAAAAATCTTGAGTGCTTGGATGGAAGTGATTTCTACCCTTTGCTTATTTTTGATGGCGAAGGTCTTCAGATAGTGCCCTTCTGTCAAATTACCGTGATATTCTTCACCCATAGGAAAAGAGTCAATCAGGGAATGGAAAAAAGAGTCTTGGATTCCTTTTTCTCCAAATTGGTAGATGGCTTCTGCCTCAGGATCGGTCAATTTGTAGATATATGAAAAATGGCTTGTCTGTTTACTGGAAAGTAGATTCTGCCCAAAACCTTGGAGTTGCATTAAAAAAACCAGTGTGGCTAAAATCAAAAAACGGTGAGCTGTATGGTGAAGGTGGTAGATTTGTTTCATAGGCAAGTCTTAAAACCAGTAGGTTCAATCTTATTTGAATTGGTGACCGAATTGAAAACTAATCTACGTAATTTTTAACTAACAAAAGCAAATGTCCTACTTTCTTGGGAGATATTTAAAAATTACAGGCCTTCCTTAAACCTTCAAACCTTCAAACTTTTACTACCCTACCTCTGCCTCCGCCTCTATCTCCACCAAATATCCTTCTCCGACCAATTTGGCTTCTACCAAAGTATTGGCGGGCTGAATGGCTGCAAACCGCTGTCCGTGGGCTCTGGCCACAGCTTCCCAATCATGTATATTGTTGACAAAAATCCTGGTGCGAATCACATCTTCCATTTTTCCGCCGAGGGAAGTGATTGCCGCTTCGATTTTGTCCAAGACAAAATGTGCCTGTGCGCCGGCGTCTTTTCCCCCGATCATGCGATGCCCATGGGTGGCAGTGGTGCCTGAAACAGAAATCCGGTTTCCGCGTCTGGTAGCACGGCTGTATCCTGCCATGCCTTCCCAAACTGTCCCGCTAAATACCTGTACGCTGCCGTTGGCACCGGCCTTGACTTCATAGGGTTTGGGAAAAGATTCGAGATGATGACTGAGGTCGCCGGAAGCGGTGAGAAAGGGAGGTTTCCTATACTCGTCTCCACAATCTCCGGGAATCGGAGCCAACATCGATTGTGCCTCTCGGATGGTGGCTTTGTCTTTTTCTGATAGCGAAAAGGAAAAAAGCTTCATCGTTTCCTCCACATGGGCACTTTGTCCCAATCTAGCTCCGATGATGACACCACCGACTTCAGGTTGGTTAAGGATGAATTGGGTTGCGACATTGGAAATAGAAACATTATGGTTTTCAGCGATGCTGTTTACCGTTTCCAAGAGGTTCTGGAATTTTGCCCAGCCACCTGCAGTGTCAATGAATCTTTTGTATTTCATTTGGGACCAAGTAGCTTCATTTTCCAAAGTCGGTTCTGTTTTCCCGAGCCATTTGTCTGAAAGAAAACCACCTGCCAAAGTTCCAAAGGCGAGAATTTTCACTCCATATTCCTGACAGACTTTTGTCATTTCGCCCGAAGCCCTTTGGTCGATCAATGAATGGCAGATCTGATTGGATACGATCGGAATCCCCGTGGCGCAGGCGATACGAAGGTGAGCAGCATCAAAATTAGTAAGACCGATATGGCTTATCAGACCTTCTTCTTTCAATTCCTGTAGCCAAAACAATTGGTCAAGCCAAGTTGGGTCAGGATAATTCCAGGCATGGAACTGTAAGAGGTCAATCTGTTTTGCCTGAAGTCTGTCCAAGGAAATCTGAATGGCTGACCTTGTTTCTTCCAAACTTGATTTTCCCGGTTTGGGAACCCATTTGGTCAGCAGTTTGGCTTTTTTGCCAAGAGGGTGTTTATTTTTGAATGTTCCTGCGATGGCTTCTGCCGAACCATAATGATCCGCCATATCAAAGGTTGTCAATCCTGATTCCACATAAGGCGCCATGGCAAGAGAAGTGAGATTGGGGTCAAGGATATTGCCCTCCTTTTCCATATCGGCGATCTGCCAAAGTCCGGTCAATACTTTTGAAATAGTAAGGTCAGGAGCCAATTCGGTATATAAATCATTCGTCTTGTTCATGTCAGGGTAATTTTTCAAATTGGGATTTGATGTCTATGCCTTTGTTTTTCAATTGATTAAATTTAAAAAAGAATATCAGGGAAGCCAGTCCCATCACAATCAACCATATCGGAGTGGAATGGAAATACCAAGCTTCAGTTTGGCTGTTAAGGTCTTTCCAAGTGTGGATTGCTAGAAAAGAAGACAAAACCAATGTTCCTGCCCAACCCAATGTTTTCCGTATTTTTCTGTTTTTGATAATTTTTATTTCTATAGCAAGGTTTGGGTTCACCTTATCGATGGTCAACAAAGTCACACACATCAACAGAAAATTAACCATCATGGAAGTGACCATGATATCTATCCCCAAAAAGAAATCTCCGGCAAAATGGCTACCAAAGATTCCCACACTTGCCATCACACCGCTTAGAAATATTGCGGCATAAGGAGTATGAAACTGAGGGTGGATTTTTGTGAAGTTTTTAGGAAAAATGCCATCCTCCGCCCATGCAAACATCAGTCTGGAAACGGAAAGCAGCATGGCGGGAAGGTCATTGATTAAGGCAATAGCAGCTCCGGCGACAATCACCACTGTCAAACCTGATGGAAGCAAATAGCCCATCAAACCCGGTGCTGTGATATCTTTTTGCGAAGCTTCTTCGGCTACAAAAGACCAAGGGACTGCATGATAGACTGCGCTTGTAAATAAAATATAATAACCGCCTACTATGACAATGGTCAATGCAATCGCCAATGGGAGTCTTTTGGTGGGATTCTTGGCCTCTCCTCCCGCCTGTGCAATGCTGTCAAATCCAATAAAGCTTGCAAAAAGCAAGGCTCCTGCTGAAAGGAAGGTAGGCAAATGGAAATCACTACCTATAATCGGTATATTGACTCCGCCCCCATCTGATGGTGAAATTACCCTTCCCTCTTTTTCCAAAATAGCTTGTGCAAAATCTATTTGTGTAAATGAAAATCCGGCAATGATTACCACACCTCCCATGACAAACATCAAAACCATCAGTGGGATAACAGTCTTTTCGTAGAGACTTGCCCCCCGGATATTGACCCATACAAACAGCCAAACTAGGACCAAGGCCAATCCTACGCGAATTACTCCATTTTCCAAAATCGTCGCCAAAGATTGCCAATCCAATGCTATCGCAATATCACGGAGAAATGGAATGGTGACATAAGCAACCACTCCAATAACAATCGAAAGTCCAAACCATTGAGAAAAACTCGCTACGAAACCTAGGTATGGATTGAGTCCCCGGCTTGCATAGACATAGCTTCCTCCGGCCCTTGGCATGGCGGTAGCTAAAATACTGTAGGCAAAGGCTGCCAAAAGTGCAGGAATTGCAGCAAATACAAATGCAGGTAGTACATATGGCCCAATGCCTGGGACATGCCTTTGAATCATAAAGGGAACAACATTAATAGACGCCCCAAGCATGGAACATACTCCGGTAGCCACTAATCCCATCAAACCAAGCTGCCTGGTAAGCGTCGGCCCTGTCATAATAAAATAATTTGAGATTTACCCATCGGACCAAATTTCAATTTATTTCCCGTATTTCAAAATCAGGAATTTTGGGTGGGCATTTGCGATTTTAATTGCTTTGAGGTGACTTTGAATTTTTTGGTAAAGTAAATAATCAAAGGGACCAAAATCACAGTAGGCAATAGCCAAGCAATATAGACTGGATCTGTTTGCCAATTTTGGACCAGAAAGGCAGTCACTGTTGCGATGAAAGCTCCTAACATCCTGCTGATATGCCTGCTAAGAAACCAGCCTTTTGGATAAGAATGGAGCTTTTTGGAGTGGATAAGATCTCCTGTCAACATCGTCATCAAAATCCCACTAAAAACCAAAAAAACGGGAAAAATACCGCCAATTTTTCCCCAATCATGTTGGATCAGGTAAATAGAAGGTATCAAAACTGTTAGGAAGCCAATTGCTATAAATAGAAAATCCCAAGTTCCAAATTTTAGATTGGGGTTTCTTCGGAATTGTAAAAACCGATAACCAGTCAAAGTCATATATGTGCTGAATCCACCTACCATCAATAAAAACAAGTTCCCTTTTGGGATGGCAATCCCAAAAGCTGTAATCCCGATTCCAATCATTGACCAATAATATATTTTGCCGGAAGAATTGTGGCCTTTCCCTCCTTTATTGAAAACGATAGCCAATACACCCGAGACCAAAGCAAAAGATCCAAATATTATATGAGTGAAAGTAAAAATTTCTAAATACTGCTTCATTTGGATTTTTGGTTTTTGTGTAGAGCATGAATCTGAAAGATAATGTTTTAACTATTAATCGGATATCCCAATTGAATAAATGAAAACCAAATCTTGATCCCAATTATTTTAATACTGAATTTTATTCTGTATTTTTCGATCTAGTTTAATTGGAAAAAACTGTTTTTGTTTACGGATTTGTTCCGTTGATTGATTTTGGCAACATGAAAGTATCCCCAGAAGAACCGTTTCAAATCATCTATTCTTTATTCAGCCATGAATTTCTCGGACTGTTGTTTGAGTCATTTGTAATACAGCTGGATGAAAAAGGTAGGCTTTCATTTGCACATCAGAATATTTCACATGTAAATGCACCCGAATTTGCCTCGGGTCTTGATGACACTGATTTCAAATTGATCAAATGGATGGACGAGATGCAACAGGAGGCAATCGTCAAAAAATTTGATATCAAAAAGCTCAAACCGAAAGAATACCTCAGGAAGATTTATGATCCTAAAACAGAAAACAAGGTTGTACAGGAGCTGATCGAACATAAGCTTGAAAGTCTGAGAGCCAAAGTCCTTGAAAACCTCAAAGGAAAACGGTTTTTTGAAATGGGAAATGATGGCAATCCGATATGGAGAGAAATCAATATCATGCCCGAAAAAGCGGCAGTACTTTTTCATTTCAGAAGGAATGAGGATAATACGCACTATTTTCCAACGATCAAATATCGGGATGCTCCTCTTGAGTGGCAATATCGGAATGCTTATCTGATCTGCCATGAACCGGCCTGGTTGGTGGTCGATTACAATTTGTACAGTTTCAAAAAAGGCGTTGACGGCAAAAAACTCCAGCCATTTTTAAATAAAAAGTTTATTGTCATTCCGCGCAAAGTGGAAGATCAGTATTACAAAAAATTTGTAACCCAATTGGTAGCTTCCTTTGATGTTTACGCCAAAGGTTTTGATATCAAAGTAGAAAGATCAATGCCCAAACCAGTATTGAGTTTGAGTGACCTTCCTTCCAATCCTAAAACAGACCTTTTTGGAAACAAATTGGAAGAGGAAGAAGAAGATAAAATAGTTTTTGACCTGCAGTTCCAATACGGAGATTATGCATTCCGTTCAGAAGAAAAAGCAAGCAATAACGTCGAACTGGAACATATTGGAGACAATTATATTTTTCACAAAGTAATTAGGGACCTTGAAAAGGAAAAATCCTATGGGGATTACCTGAAGGACCTTGGCTTGCCAGTCAAGCATGCCCGGTATTCCATCTGTAAATCCAAAGCTTTTGGATGGATCAATTCCTATAAGGATAACCTCGAGGAAATGGGCATCCGGATCCAACAGGCCCCCACCCAAAAGGGAAAGCGGTACTTTATAGGACACGCCAATATTTCTGTTGAAGTCAAGGAAAATATTGATTGGTTTGATGTACATGCTGTGATCAGGTTTGGTTCTTATGAAATACCCTTTCATAAGATCAGGAGACTTTTGCTCCAGGGTAAAACCGAATTTGACCTTCCTAACGGCGAGATTGCAGTCATCCCCAATTCATGGTTTGTCAATTATTCCGAGATGTTTGCCTTTATGGAGGAGAATGAAAACCATTCAGATCCGCAATCTCTCGTTCTTAAAAAACACCATATAGCCTTGGCACAGGAGTTGCAAACGGGCAATCTTGTAAAACTCAAGCTAAATCAAAAACTCGAAAAACTAAGAAACTTCAATCAGATTGAGGATTATGATTTACCTGTGACTTTCAAAGGGGTATTGAGACCTTACCAGAAGGCAGGGTATAATTGGATGCGTTTTCTGAGCGAGTTCCGTTTTGGCGGATGCTTGGCCGATGACATGGGATTGGGAAAAACCGTGCAGACATTAGCACTTTTGGCTCACGAGAAAGAGCAGAATCCGGATGCCACTTCTTTGTTGGTCATGCCGACTTCTCTGATATACAACTGGGAATTGGAGGCACGAAAGTTCACACCTAAGCTGAAAATCTTAACCTATACAGGAAGTCAAAGAATCAAGGACATCAGTCGATTTTCCAAATATGACCTAGTGCTCACTTCTTACGGCATCACCCGAATGGACGTGGACATGCTGAAAGGATTCTATTTCAATTATGTTATTTTGGACGAATCACAGGCGATCAAAAACCCAAGCAGCATCATTGCCAAAGCTGTAAATGAGTTGACCTGCAGACAAAGATTAATCTTGACTGGAACACCGGTCGAGAACGGCACAATGGACCTTTGGTCTCAGATGAACTTTATCAACAGGGGTCTTTTGGGTAATCAGAACATGTTCAAAAAGCAGTTTTTATTACCTATAGAAAAGAAGAATGACCAAGACAAAGCGGCCAAGTTGCATGCGATGATCAAGCCATTTATCCTCAGAAGATTGAAAAGTCAGGTTGCGACTGATCTGCCTGAGAAAGTCACCAATGTCAAGTATTCGACAATGACGCCGGAGCAGGAAAAAGTATATGAAGAGGTAAAAGGATATTACAGGGAAAAAATCGTCAAGGACATGTCCGTTCCGGGAATGAAAAACCAGCAATTTGCATTGTTGAGGGGATTGACCCAATTGAGGCAATTGGCCAATCATCCAAGGTTGACCGATAAAGACTATACAGGTGATTCTGGCAAAATGGAAGATGTGACCCACATGATCGAGTCTACAGTCAGTGAAGGCCACAAAATTTTGGTTTTTAGCCAATTTGTGAGGCACCTCGCCATTGTCAAAGAGTACCTTGAAAAAGAGAACATCAAGTACGCCTATCTCGACGGCACTACAAAAGACCGTCAGGCCCAGGTTCAATCTTTTCAAACAAACGATGAGGTTAAAATTTTCCTGATTTCCCTTAAGGCCGGAGGAGTAGGATTGAACCTGACCAAGGCGGAATACGTATTTTTGCTCGACCCATGGTGGAATCCTGCAGTGGAAGCCCAAGCCATTGACAGGGCACACCGTATCGGTCAGGAAAACAAAGTCATTATTTATAAATTCATCAGCCGAAATACGGTGGAGGAAAAAATAATGGCCTTGCAGGAAAGAAAAATGGCACTCGCCGGAGAATTGATCAGTACAGAAGAAAGTTTTATGAAGAGTCTCAGCAAAGAGGATGTTGAGGCATTATTGGATTGATAAACCACACTTACTCGCAAGAAAATGAAAAAAGCAATCTTGATTATTCAATGCAAAGACCAGAAAGGAATCGTTGCAAGCGTATCTGAATTTTTATACGCTTACCAAGGAAACATCCTTGAAATCGACCAACATGTAGACCAGGAAGTAGGGATGTTTTTTATGCGTGTTTCTTGGGAATTGGAAAGTTTTGGTTTAAAAAGAGAAGAGATCGAACCGATATTTGAAGCCAAAGTCGGAAAGAAATTTGACATGGAATTTGAGTTGTTCTTCAATTTCCGTAAGCCAAGGATGGCTGTTTTTGTATCCAAACTTTCCCATTGTCTCATCGATATATTGAGCAGACATTATTCTGGTCAGTTTGAAGTTGATATTCCTGTAGTTATTTCCAACCATGCTGACCACAAAAAGGTGGTAGAAGCTTTTGGTATTCCATTCCATTATTTTGCGGTGGACAAAGCCAACCGGATAGACGTAGAAGAAAAGCAATTGGAATTGTTGAACCAGTACCGAACGGATTTTGTGGTCTTGGCGAGGTATATGCAGATTTTGAGTGAAGATTTTATAAGGAACTATCCCAACAAAATCATCAACATCCACCATTCATTTTTACCGGCTTTTGTCGGGGCAAAACCATACCATGCAGCTTATGAGCGTGGTGTAAAAATCATCGGCGCAACAGCTCATTATGTCACTGAAGAACTCGATGCGGGCCCTATCATCGAACAGGAAGTGGCCCGTGTCCGTCACCACAATTCTCCCGCTGACTTGGTGCAGATCGGACAAGATGTGGAAAAAGTGGTTTTGTCCAAAGCCATCAAATACCATTTGGAAAGAAAAATTCTTGCTTATCGAAACAAGACGATTATATTTTATTGATTTGACTTTTCCAAAGTTCCAAACTTTGGAATGGATTCAATACCTCCACTTATTCGCCAAAGCCACCAAGCTCAGCATCACCGGAACTTCTACCAAAACCCCAACAACTGTCACCAATGCTGCCGGGCTTTCTAAACCGAACAGAGCTATAGCCACCGCTACTGCCAACTCAAAGAAATTACTCGCGCCGATCATGGCCGCGGGTGAACAGATGGCGTGGGGAAGTTTGAGTTTTCTACCTCCAAACCATGCTATAAAGAAAATAAAGTAAGTCTGAATGATCAGCGGAATGGCGATCAATATGATGATCAAAGGATTGTTCAGGATGTTTGGACCTTGAAAAGCAAACAACAAAACCAAAGTCAGGAGCAAGGCGATGATGCTGAAAGGCTTTAGCTTGGGCAGAAAAACAGTCTTTAACCAATCTTCTCCGTATTTTCCAACCAAAATCTTGTTGGTAATGATTCCAGCAACCAAAGGAATCACAACGAATATCACAACGGAAGAAACCAAAGTCTCATAAGGAATTGTCACATCCGTGATACCCAAGAGAAAGCCTACCAAGGGAACAAAGGCCACCAAAATAATCAGGTCATTCACTGAAACCTGCACCAAAGTATAATTCGGATCGCCATCGGTCAGGTAGGACCAGACGAAAACCATTGCTGTACAGGGAGCTGCGCCCAATAAAATCGCACCTGCGATATACTCTCCCGCAAGTTCAGGTTCGATAAATGCCGAGAAAATCTGGTCAAAGAAGATCCAGGCAAAAAACGCCATGGTAAATGGTTTGATCAGCCAATTGATGACAACAGTCAGAATCAAACCTTTTGGAGCTTTCCCGACAGCTTTGATGCTGCTGAAGTCAATCTGTAGCATCATGGGATAGATCATCATCCAGATCAAAATGGCAATGGGAATGTTGACATTGTAGATTTCCATTCCGCTCAGGTAAGTCATGCTTTCCCCAGAAAAGTGACCGATTCCAATCCCAACCAAAATACAAAGCCCAACCCATAAGCTCAGGTATTTTTCAAAAAATGCGATCTCTTTTTTTTCGGTGGACATTGGTGATTGGTTATTAAGTTATTTGGAAATCAGGTTGAAATACTGCAGAAAAATGCTGCGAGAGGAACTCCCAGTCTATTTCTATCATATTTTACAAAGTATTTTTCATTTCGAAATTTTTGAGAAGACATACAACATCTCAGAAGCAATCTGCATCGATCTTTCATCATACTTTTTTGCTTCCTGCTCAGTATTATCAAAAGCTTTTGGATCCTCGTAGCGAACAGGAATCCTTGCCTCTGCACCCGGAATAAAAGGACAATTTTCATCAGCATGTGAACAGGTCATGATGGCAGCAAATTCCTTTTGAGCATTTACAGGATCGTCATAAAGTTTGGAAAACGTGTTGATTGGATCGGCCTTGTCTGAGTAGAAGACAAGATAATTTGGGTTTTCAATTCCCTTTTGAATGACTTTGAATCCTGCCCTTTTGATGGAGGACACTGCCCTTTCGTTGAATGCTGTGACTTCCACCCCTCCTGAAAATGAATTGATGTCTACCCCGTAAAACTCTGATGCGGTCTTGGCCCAAATCTGTGAAAACTGGCTTCTGCGGGAATTATGGGTACAGATAAAGTTCAGGTTGACCGGTTGGTCTGCATCTGTTTTCTTTTGGATGTAGGCGATGAAATCCTGCAAAATCGGGATCCGGTCTTCAGGTATTTCAAAGCTTTTGGCCTTTTCAATTGTGGCTTGGAGGATTGGGTATAGGTTCATAATTTTTTTTTTAAAGTACCATGTACCAAGTACAAAGTACCAAGAAGGCACCTTTACTTGGTACATGGTACTTGTTACTTTGTACAATTCTTAGCAGCATCCCGATCCCGGTTCGCAGCTATTTGAAGTTTGAAGCTTAGCTAAGGAAACCCTGATTTTTGGTTTTTCGGAAACCGGTCCACAACAGGCAGCAGCTTTTTCCTCAGGGGTGGTAGCACGGTCTTTGGCTTTGCAGGTAGTTTGGTCGGCAGTCAGTTGAACAATCAGGCTGTTTCCTGCTTCTTTGAGATTATGCACAGGAAGTACCGCTGTCGGGAACGAACTGTTTCCATATTCAAATTTGATCTCCGTATCCTGAAAAGTCGGCCTGACTTTTTGGACAACATCAAAAATCTTCAAGGCTTTGCTGGTGTCAACCGCATGTTCCGGTTCGGGGATTTCGTTTTCCCAAAGTTGGATATGGACTTCATGCCATTCATTGCGGATGCCGCCACAGTCCACCGTGTCGTAAGAGACATTCTTGATTTCGGTGATGTGGTAGTCAGTGCGGACATATTGTCCTGCTTGGTATTCGAAAAAAAGGGATTTCTCTGGGTTTTCTCTAAGGATTTGGGTAAATTCTGAAGTTTTCATGTTGATATCTCGCAAAGACGCAAAGGCGCCAAATTTTAGGATTTTATTGAGTGTTTGATTTTATGTTTCTTGGTACGTTGTACTTAGTACATTTTTCAACAGCATCCTTCCCCCGGAATTTTTGGAAAACCTGAAAATAGGGTCTCAAAAAGATGTTGGATTTCTGACCAACGGATCGGGTCGATACAGTAATTGACCGACACGCCTTCAATGCTTCCTTTGATGATGCCGGTTTCTTTGAGTTCCCGCAAATGCTGCGAAATTGTTGCCTGGGCCAAACCTAACTCCTGTACCAAGTCCCCGTTGATACAGGAATTGGACTGGATAAGATATTGGATAATCGCTATTCTGGCAGGATGGGCAAAAACCTTGGCGACTTTGGCCAGTTCATTTTGCTGTTCGGTGAATAAATCTGATTTGGTAACACCCATTTCTGAGACTTTTAGAGGCGAGAAGCGAGAGAATAAGACTATTTAGAAATAAGTTGATATAATTGAAATAAGGTGGAAATACAGTAGAAATAAATCGAAATATTAGGCCTGTTTTATCCAAATCAGCATCGATGTCGAAAACTATATCGCCGAAGGTTTATATCCACTTATATCGCAAAGCAAATATCATTTAATTACATTGCAATATTACGATGGATGTTTTTTCAAACCAAATTTCTGTTCAAATTTTGTACCTTGGGGTATGGGAGAATTCATTCAACTTTGGAAAGAAGGCCGCACCAGATTTACCAATCAGCTGGCCAATATCAAGCAGGAAGATTTATCCAAAAGACTCGGAGACAGTCCAAATTCTGCTGGATTCCTGATCAGGCATAT
>NZ_CDSBKL010000082.1:0-13082 GCF_977115555.1 Aquiflexum sp. | reverse complement strand
GCAAGCGGCATGATCAGCAAAGGAATAATCAGGTTCCAATCATTGAAATCAGGAAGGAAATTGAGTTTATCCGACACATTCGGATGGGTCAATAGGTTATTGAGAGAACCAATTTCGGGCATATCCAAGATAAAGAATGCTGCTCCGATGGATCCTGCCATTGCTATAAAAAACTGGAAAAAATCTGTCAGCAACACTCCTTTTAATCCACCTAGAGAACTGTAAAATACTGTCACCACAGAAGCCAAAAGCAAAGTCTGCACCGGACTCAAACCAAGCATCACCCCGCCGATTTTGATGGCGGCCAAAGAAACCGTCGCCATGATGACTACATTGAAGAAAACTCCTAAATATAAAGCACGGAAAGCCCTTAAGAATGCAGCAGGTTTTCCGCTGTACCTCATTTCATAAAATTCGAGATCAGTAGTGAGCTCAGACCGTCGCCAAAGCTTGGCATAAACAAATACAGTCAACATCCCTGTGAGCAAAAAAGCCCACCAAACCCAGTTGCCGGATACCCCTTGCTTTCTAACAATATCGGTAACAAGATTGGGGGTGTCAGCCGAAAAGGTAGTTGCCACCATAGATACGCCAAGCAACCACCAGGGCATGTTTCTTCCCGAAAGGAAAAATTCCTTGGCTGAAGCGCCTGCTGTCTTAGAGGCAAATACGCCGATCAACATGGAGATGACAAAAAAGGCAGCAATGATGCCCCAGTCAATAATGGATATGTTCATAGGTAATTGGGTTAGAGTGGCCTATAATTATGCTAAGTTTATTAATTTTTTTAATTTACTTCACTAAACTTCTTTAATAAATTTCACTAATGTAAATAATATCTCAATAATTGCAAAAGGTAGGATTTTCAATGGTTAAAAATAAAGATGTCATCAAATTACAGCTAAACTTTTCCATTGAGGAAAATGGACAGAAGAAAAAAAGAGAAAAAGGCAGAGTATAAAATAGATAGATGTGAATATACTTTTGAATTGAATCCAAAAACTTACTTTTGCGACTCTAAGTGATTTTCGGTTATGGCTTCTTTTTCTTGGCTACACATTCTTAATGAAAAATATGGCTTGGACATCCTTCCTTCCCAAGTCAAACCTTTTGGGGACGGCCATATTCATCAGACTTTTTTGATAGAAACAAATGAAAAAATTCTTATCCTCCAACAGTTCAACAACCAGGTCTTCAAATTTCCTGAAAGGATTTCTCATAATCAGTCTTTGCTGATAGACCGAATCAAGCCTGAGGATCTCCCCTATATTTTACCTTTACCCATCTCAAATTTAAGTGGGGAATTGTTTACGATAATTGAAGGTACTTTTTTTAGGATCTCTCCTTTTGTACAAGGCAAATGTGTCAATGAAATCAAAAATCCTCATCAGGCTTACCTTGCTGCCAAAGCCTTCGCCCAATTTATCAAAGCAGGAATCCACATTCCTGCTTCGGAGTTTCAGGAAGCCATTCCGAGTTTTCATGACCTGGAACTCCGATATAACCAATTGTTGGAGGCTTTGAAAAACACCAAAAGAATCGTCTCAGGTGATCTTGAGGAATTGGTGAAATTCTATTTGGATCAAAAAGACTTAGTGGATGAATATCTAATTTGGAAAGAAAAATTACCGCAGAGGTTAACCCACAGCGATACCAAAATCAACAACCTGATCTATGCCGATGACTTTTCCAAAGTCAATGCGGTAATTGATCTCGATACTTTGATGGCAGGATATGTTTTTTATGACTTTGGGGACCTAGTCAGGACTGTGGCCTGCACAGAAGGAGAAAGCTCGACTGATTGGGGAAAAATTAAAGTTGATATAGACAAATACAATGCGCTTTTGGAAGGGTTTTTGGAAGTTGGAGAGGGTGTTTTTACAGAAGATGAAATCAAGTCACTTCCTTTTGGGGGAATGATGATGACCTGTATCATGGGATTCCGGTTTTTAGCTGATTATCTTAACGGAAATATCTATTACACCATCCATTATGAAGATCAAAATCTCCACCGGGCTAAAAATCAGATGTACTTGTTGAAGGAGTTAAGGGAACTTAAAAGTTGATGAAATCATTAACTCTACAAAAAATCTTTCAATAAGTTCTTAATTTCTGAATCCGTGAGGGTAGCTCTTTCACCTTTACTATAAATTGATAGTAGCATTACCGTTTCTATATCGGTTTTCACAAAAGTAATTACCCTTGCTCCTCCTGATTTTCCTTTACCTTTAGACTTTATTGACAACCGTATTTTATATACATCATTGCCTAAGGAAATACCAATTCTAGGGTTTTCAGACAATTCTTTTGCTAGAAACCCTATTTCATTTTTAATAGATGGGTATTTTTTGGAGAGCCGCTTTGCTTCTTTTTTGAAGTTTTCAGAAAGCCGTATTTCAAAGCTCATTTAAAAAATCTTCTATTGGTGTGCCTTTTGTTTTTCCCTCCTTGAAGGCTTTCATTTCCATAAAACCCTCTTTCAAGTTGGAGATAATTTCTTCCTTAGAATCACCTTCATCCTCAATCTGAACAAAATTCAAACTTTTGATCAATTCCATGAAAAACTTATATTTTTCATTTTTTACTTTAAGTGTGATTTCTTTCATGGCTTTGTACTTTTTTTAATTAAAATTAAAAATACAAGAATTTAATACATCTATCAAAGCAATGGTATCCAGAGTTTTATATTCATGGATTTCAGAATTGAAAATCACCTCCTCCCAAACTCCGCTTTCGCTTCGTCCAGGAAAGTAACAAAATTCAGGATATTGGTATCATAAGCTTTAGGCTTAACCAACAGTTCTTCATTGTGGTCCAATATCACATAGTAAGGTTGAGCATTGTTGTTGAACTTCGTGATCTGAAAATCTGCGTTCTGCTTGCCGATGGTTTTTTTCTCCTTTCCGTCATATTCTGAAACATACCATTCGGCCTCAGGCAATTCAAACCGCTCATCGATATACAAGGCCACCATGACAAAATCTTCTTTCAGCCTTTGCAATACCTGAGGATCTGACCAAACGCGCGCTTCCATTTCCCGGCAGTTGACGCAACCGTGTCCGGTAAAATCGATAAACAAAGGTTTCCCCTGCTTTTTGGCAGCTTCTAAAGCCTGCTTGTAGTCAAAATATCCTTGGATGCCATGGGGGAAATGGAGGAAATCAGCATACTTGGGGATTTCATCCAATTGGTTTGATGGAACAGAAGCCCCTGGCCTGTTTTCAATCACATTGAAATCATGGGTAGCCATAGGAGGAAGATAGCCGCTCAATGCTTTCAACGGTGCCCCCCATAATCCGGGGATAAGGTAGACCACAAACACAAAAGTCGAAATCGCCAACATTAACCTTGGGACACCGATATAGTCCATCGGTGAATCGTGCTTCGTTCTGATTTTGCCCAAGAGATATAATCCCAAAAGGAAGAAAATCACGATCCATATCGCGATGTAAATGTCTCTGTCGAGCAATCCCCAATGGTAAACTTGATCGGCTACGGAAAGGAATTTGAAAGCCAAAGCCAATTCCAAGAAACCCAATACCACTTTGACTGAATTCAGCCATCCACCGGATTTTGGCAGGGAATTCAACCACTCCGGGAATACTGCGAACAAAGTGAAAGGGATTGCGAACGCGAGTGAAAATGCGAACATTCCCGCAATCGGAGTGATGAAATCCCCTCCGGCAGCTTTGATCAGGATAGAACCCACTATCGGTCCGGTACAGGAAAATGAAACCAATACGAGCGTAAATGCCATAAAGAAAATTCCTGCAAATCCACCCTTGTCCGCTTTGGCATCGATCTTATTCACAAAACTGCTTGGCAATGTGATCTCAAACATGCCTAAAAAAGCAAAGGCGAAGAAGATGAAAATCAGGAAGAAGAAGACATTTGGAAGCCAATGTGTTGAAAGCCAATTGGCAAACTCAGGACCCTGAATCGCCGCTACTGCCGTTCCTGCTATGGTATAAATACCGATGATCGACAAACCATATATAAAAGCATTACGGATTCCAGATGCACGAGACTTTGACCTTCCTGTAAAGAATGTAACCGTCATGGGAATCATCGGAAACACACAAGGTGTCAACAATGCAGCCAATCCTGCTAAAAACGCCACAAACATAAAACCCAGCAAACCACCATTTTCGCCATCTGGGTCTAGGTCTACAAAAGTCCTTTCTTGGTCAGAAATACTCTCGGTTACGCTTTTTTGGACTGTTTCGACTTCGGAAGCAGAAGAATCAGGCTTAACCTCTTCTTGGGTTTGATTCTCAATTTTAGTTTCAACGGGAGTTTCAGAAGTAGCTACATCTGCCTCTGCAGTGGCCTTAATCGTAAAATCTTCTTCGTATAAAATACATTGCCCGGTCACATCCGAGCACATTTGGTACTCCACGGTACCTTTGATTTCAACATTGGATTCGGTAATGTTGATCTTCTGACGAAATTCTCCCGAACCTGAAAAATAGGTAATGTCAGCCTCCCAAATCGGGTCAAACTTCTTTTTAGGATTGATGGGTTTAAGATTTTCATTTACCGAAATCCCTTTGGATCCATTCAAAGAAAGGGTAGTCAAGACTGGCCCAGCGTTTTCATCAAAATCGTTGGAATACACATACCAATTCATTGGAATAGAAGCCTTCAAAACAATTTCAGCTTCCTCGCCAACTTTTAGGTCCTTATTTGCCAATTGAATATTCCACTTCGGTGGTGACACCAACTGCGCAAATGATGTAAGGGTAATAAAAAGGAAAGAGAAAAGAAGCAGTGAAAATTTGATGTGTTTTGACATTGCGGAATGATGTAAGCGAATTTGTTTGATAAAGGCAGTTTTTGGGAAAATAGTTCAGTAACCAAAGGCACTAAAATTTCCCACGAAGACACTAAGCCACAAAGATACATTTTGGGAAAACCTTTGTGTCTCCGTGTCTTTGTGGGGGATTTCTATTTTGAAGCTTGTTCTTTGAAATGCTTGAAAAACAGAGCTATTGTCTCTATTCCCAAGAAATAGTTTTTGATGCCATAGTGCTCATTGGGTGAATGCAGGGCATCCGTATCCAAACCAAATCCCAATAATATCGGATCGAGACCCATTACTTTTTGGAACAAAGCACAGATCGGAATGGAACCTCCTTCTCTTGTCGGGATAGCTTTTTTTCCAAAAGCATCCATGATTGCTCCTTCCGCAGCCCTGTATCCCGGAGAATCTGTTGGCACCACTGCCGCAGCGCCGCCGTGATGCGCGATGACTTTTACTTTTACAGATGCCGGTGCGATGGATTTGAAATGGTCTTCGAACAATTGCGCTATTTCTTTGTGATCTTGATTTGGAACCAAACGCATGGAGATTTTGGCGTAGGCCTTGGATGGAAGGACGGTTTTGGCACCTTCTCCGGTATAGCCACCCCAAATCCCGTTGACATCCAAAGTCGGACGGATACCAACCCGCTCGATGGTCGTATATCCTTTTTCACCTGATACCTCAGCGATATCGAGTTTCTTTTTATAATCCTCCAAGTCAAACGGTGCTTTGTTCAGTTCCTCCCTGTATGCAGCAGAATATTCCTCTACCTTGTCATAAAATCCCGGGATGGTGATGTGGTTGTTTTCATCGTGAAGGGAGGCAATCATTTTGCAAATGGTATTGATCGGATTGGCGACAGCACCTCCAAAAGTCCCGGAGTGCAGGTCTTTGTTTGGTCCGGTCACTTCTACCTGCATGTATGCTAAGCCTCTCAAACCAACAGTCACAGAAGGATCTTCCATGGAAATCATGTGGGTATCCGACACAATGACCACGTCTGCTTTGAGCTTTTCGAGATTTTCTTTGACAAAAATATCCAGGTTTTCAGAACCTACCTCCTCTTCGCCTTCGATCATAAATTTGATATTGCATGGCAAAGCATTGTTTGCCATCATGGCTTCAAAAGCCTTCACATGCATGTAAAACTGACCTTTGTCATCTGCTGATCCCCGGGCAAAAATAGCCCCATCAGGATGTCTTTCGGTCTTCTTGATAACAGGTTCAAAAGGCGGCGAATCCCACAATTCATAAGGATCGGCAGGCTGCACATCATAGTGTCCATATACCAACACTGTAGGTAAAGAGGGGTCGATGATCTTTTCTCCATAGACTATCGGGTAGCCGGCGGTCTGACAGATTTCAGCTTTATCGGCACCAGCTTTTACCAGACTTTCTTTGACGAAATCTGCAGCGGCAAAAACATCATTTTTGAATTTGGGATCAGCGCTCACAGAGGGGATGCGCAAAAGGTCTAAAAGTTCGTTTAGAAATTTGTCTTGATGGTCTTGAATGTATTGTTTAACTGACATATTTGGGGTTTTTATTCCCGCAAAGACGCAAACACGCAAAGAAATGATTCTAGATTCCAAGCGCTTTGACAATCCGATTCTTTGCAGGAAGATTGACTTATCTATGGTGCCAAAATTACGTTTTAAATAAGGAATTGCCTATTTTACCAAAAACTTTTATCTATGAAAGCCATCCTTTGTACCCACCACGGACTACCGGAAACATTGACCTATTCAGATATCCAAGATCCTGTTCCCGGCGAAAAAGAAGTTGTCATACGGGTTAAAGCCTGTGCTGTCAATTTTCCTGACGTCCTGCTCATCCAAAATAAGTATCAATTCAAGCCTGAATTGCCTTTTTCCCCAGGGGGAGAGGTATCGGGGATCATTGAGGAAATCGGGACAGGTGTAAAACATCTTCAAAAAGGGCAAAGGGTGTTGGCACTTTGCGGTTGGGGAGGATTTGCGGAAAAAGTAAAAGTCACTGCTGACCGTGTTTTTCCTATTCCTCCACAGATGGATTACATGACCGCAGCATCTACCTTGTACACTTTCGGAACGGCTTACCATGCCCTCAAAGACAGGGCAAAAATCCAATCCGGTGAAACACTTTTGGTTCTAGGTGCATCCGGTGGGGTGGGTTTGGCTGCAGTGGAATTGGGAAAAGTAATGGGTGCAACGGTAATCGCTGCCGCATCATCAGCAGAAAAATTAGCCATTTGCAAAGAAAAAGGCGCCGATCATCAGCTCAATTATGAAACCGAAGACCTCAAGGAAAAGATCAAAGAACTGACGGGTGGCAAAGGAGTGGATGTGGTCTTGGATGTTGTGGGAGGAAAATATGCAGAACCTGCATTGCGGGGAATGGCTTGGAAAGGACGGTACTTGGTAGTAGGTTTTGCAGCAGGGGACATCCCGAAGCTACCTTTCAACTTGGCTTTACTTAAGGGTTGTGACATCATGGGTGTTTTTTGGGGAAGGTTTTCTACAGAAGAGCCCAAGCAAAACCAACAGAATCTCATGGAATTGGTCGGTATGATCCAAACCGGAAAAATCAGTCAACATATCCATAAAGTATATGCTTTGGAAGAAGCGCAACAGGCTTTGCAGGACATGATGGACAGAAAAGTCGTAGGAAAAGCGATGGTTGTTATGGAAGAAACGGGAGACGAGAAGCGAGAGGTGAGAGATGGAAGTATCAGGTATCAAAATGCTAATCTCGAGACGACCGAAAATGAAATTTCGGCAGAAAAGAAGTTGGTTTTTAGGAGTGTGGAGGATTTAAAAAAACAGTTTGGAAAATCATTGGGAACTAGCAGCTGGACTGTTGTATCCCAAGATATGATCCAGAAATTTGGTGAGGTCACAGGGGATTTACAGTGGGTTCATGTGGATGTGGAAAAAGCCAAAGCTTTGATTCCGGGTGGAAAAAACTTTGCGCATGGATATCTGACTCTTTCCCTAATCCCAAAAATGATGTATGAGATTTTACCTCTTGAAGGCGTCCAGATGGCGCTAAATTACGGGGTTAACAAAGTCCGGTTTCCTGCACCTGTTTATTCGGGAGATAAGATCAGACTTTCAGCTAAATTGTCCAATCTGGAAGAAAATCCGGATGGCAGCGCCAAATTATTCATCGAAGCAACCATCGTCTCCAACAATTCAGATAAACCTGTTTGTGTGGCTGAATTGATTACCTTGTTGAGGTTTTGAATTTCAATCCCCGAATTGTAGGCAATGATTTTCTTCGAATCTGAATAAACCAAAAATGAAAAAGACCCTATTGCTTCTCTTGGTATTTGTTTCCAATATGGCAGTTTTTGCCCAAGAAAAACCATGGATGCTAGGTCCTTTTCTACGCCCTGAAAATGCCCAACCGATTATTGCCCCCACTGAAAATACTTCCTTCCAAGATCCTATGTCAGGCCGATTGGTCAAATGGGAATCCATGGCTACTTTCAATCCTGCCGCCATTGTCAAAGATGGTAAAATCCACATCCTATACAGGGCGGAAGAAAAACTTGGCGAAAAAGAAATCGGAGGCCATACTTCACGCCTAGGCTTGGCAGTATCTGAAGATGGAAAAACCTACAAAAGGCAACCTGAACCTATCTTTTTCCCTACAAATGACAACCAAAAGGAATTTGAATGGACAGGGGGAACGGAAGATCCGAGGATCGTGCAAACAGAAGACGATCTATTTGTCTTGACATACACCCAATGGAACAGGGAATTTCCACGCTTGGCCGTGGCTACTTCCAAGGATCTCAAAACTTGGGAAAAGCACGGTCCAATCTTCAAGGATTTCAAAGGAGGCAAATACCACAGCCGTGAAACAAAATCCGGCGCCATTGTCACTGAACTCAAAGACGGCAAACTTGTCGCTGCCAAAATCCATGGAAAATATTGGATGTACTTTGGCGTGCCACATATCTGGCTGGCGAGTTCTGAGGATTTGATCCATTGGGAACCTTTGGAAGGAAGTGATGGCAATATCGCGCCGGTGCTGAGTCCACGATTGGGATACTTTGACTCGTGGCTGGTAGAAGCAGGACCACCACCGGTGCTGACCAAGGACGGGATCGTCGTGCTCTACAATGCAGGTAACCAAAAAGACATTGGCGTCAAGGAATTGGGAAATCGTGTCTATACTGCAGGGCAGGCTTTATTTGATAAAAATGAACCCTGGAAGCTTCTTGACCGGACAGACCAACCTTTTCTCAAACCGGAACTTCCTTTTGAAAAATCAGGCCAATATGTGGATGGAACCACCTTTGTAGAAGGCTTGGTTTACTTCAAAAACCAATGGTACCTGTATTATGGCACTGCAGACTCGATGGTGGGGGTTGTGACTTCCCCTGAACATTAAACTATTTACTTCACCCATTCAACCCATATTGTGGGCGCTGTAGGATTTGACCATCCCAATAAATTTTTCTTTATAAATGGTTGCACCTGGAAACAGCATTTTCATTTCTCCTTCGGACAAAAGTCTGATTTCATCCAAATATTGCTGGGCATCTTTTACGTTCCACTTGCTTCCCCTACTTAATCTGGTTTTGGTCAACAGGAATCGCGTGAAGTTCTTTGGAAAATACTGTACAAAAGGAAGTGCATAATGAGCTTCCATAAAAAAGTGTCTGTTAGGCGTCTGAACAAAATATTTCTTTCCAACGCGCATGGCTTCTTTGGCCATTTTCATTTGGTTTTCCCAAGTGTAGAGGTGTTCAATCACAGAATTAGAAAAAACAAGATCAAACCTTTCGTCCGCAAACTGCGATAAATCCGTCGCATCTCCTGCCATACTACTCAATCCCTTTGTTTTGACATCTTCCGCACTCAGGTTGAGTAAAATGATTTCAACTTTTCCAGAATTCAACAAAGGCTGGTCTTTCCAAAAATGCACCGTCCCGCCAATATCTAAAATTTTAACAGGATATTTATTATCAAAATTTGAATTAAAAAGACTTTCAAAATATTGAAAACGCTGCTTTCTAAATTTATTTCCTAAAGAATTGGGATTATCGGAAGAAGCCAATAGGGCTTTAATATCCATCATAATTGAATATCAATCTACTAAGTGGGCAAAGCTATTTATTTTAATAAATTAATTACATCAAAAGTAAGATGCCAATCATAATCTTTTTTACTTTTGCCAATAATTTCAATGATTTATAATCACTTTCATCAAAATCCGCAACTTCTGAAACCATTTTAGTTAAAAGAATCGTATTAAGTATGAAAGTTTATTGATTTTTATGAAAAAACGCTTTTACAAATATTTTCCTTGGCTTTTTGTTCTGGGAGACATCTTGACAGTTTCATTTTCATTTTTTCTGTCCAACAAGGTATTTCAGCCATTTGAAGATTTTCGAGGATTAGGTTTCCCTACTTTCCCTGCTTTTATTATGATTTGGATGGTCATCACCATCCTGAAAGAAGACTTCAAAATCGGAAGAACCAATGAATCAGACCAGACCTTCAAAAAACTTTTAGGTTCACTTGCTTGGTTTTTGGTGATCATTTCGATGATTTGGATGCCATTTCATGATAATTCCTTGAGATTGTTGTCCTTCCTCTCATTGGCTGCAAGTTTGTTTGTTTTTCTCGGTATTTATAGGGTAGGTGTACACCTGATTTTAAGAAAATACCGGGAAACAGGCCATAACTTCAGAAGAGCGGTTATCCTGGGTACCGGTGGTACAAGCGACCAACTTGCACAGGTATTCAGGATAAGAAGAGATTTTGGGATCAAATTTTTGGGTTACTACGACGACAAAGATGGTTCTGGTCAGACTAGAGGAAATATCAATAAATTTTTTGAAGAAGCCATAGAACTGAATATTGACCAAATATATATCAGTGAGCAGCTTGAAGAAAAAAAAGTAAAGAAAATCATCAATTTCGCAGACGAACATTACATCAAAGTAAAAGTCATACCAGGTGGTTCACTTCAACTGGAAAAGAACCTTTCTTTCTCTAAATACGGTGATTTCTTTGTCATCAATGTCAACGAAATTCCTTTGGACAATGCATTCAATAGGGTGTTCAAAAGAGCTTTTGACATAATATTTTCAGCCTTTGTATTGGTGTTTATCCTAAGTTGGCTGATCCCATTGGTAGGACTGTTGATCAAACTGGAATCCAAAGGGCCAGTTTTCTTTATCCAGGAAAGAAATGGGGAAAACAACAAGGTCTTTTTGTGTCTAAAGTTCAGGTCCATGACGCCAAACGACTACGCCGACACGCATCAGGCTGTCAAAAATGACCCGAGAATTACAAGAATCGGCTCTTTTCTAAGAATAACCTCATTGGATGAAATGCCGCAGTTTATAAATGTCCTTCTAGGGGACATGTCCATTGTGGGCCCCAGACCTCATACCATTCCGATGAATCAGGTTTTCAAAACCCAGATTGAAAAATATAACAGCCGCCATAAAATCAAACCTGGAATCACAGGACTGGCACAGGTAAAAGGGTATAGGGGAGAAATTGAAAATCCTTATCAGATCCGGTCAAGGGTTAAGCTTGATTATTTTTATATCCAAAACTGGTCAATCCTGCTTGATCTCAAAATCTGCATTCTGACGGTCTATGAACTGGTCGTAAACAGAGAGAATGCCTACTAGGCTAGACAATAGCTCCAAAAATTGTATCTAGTACCATTCCCAAAATCAAAAAACCCAAGCTTATTAGCTTGGGAAAAATATTTTTGTTCTCTAAATGAAATTCTAATGGGACTAAATCCTGAATAAGGCATCAAAAAAGCCCATTGTTTCCCCTTTGACTTTGAATATCAACATGGGGATCTGGTTGTTGACATGTACCAACTTCTCCGCAACGCTCCCCAACAAGACAGCCGCTGAAGCGGTTCTACCCCTACTTCCCATCAAAATCAAATCGATACCATATTCTTTGGCTTTTTCGATGATAAGCTGTCCAGGCTCGCCTTTATTTGACAACACAAAAAAACATTCAAATTCGGGATGATTGTACTTTTTTATAAATTTCTCATAATCCTTTCGGGAATTCTCTTCCATTATCTCCGCAAATTCCTCAAATGACTTACCCGTTTTGTGATATCCTGTAGGAACCTCATACAGATGCAGAGGATAGATCCTTGCATCGAATTCAGCAGCTGCTTTTTCAGCAAATTCTAAGGTCATGTTGGTATGCTCCGAAAAATCCATAGGAATCAATATCTTCTTAGGAACCTTCATTTCCACCCTTTCAGGTAAGAACAAAACAGAACAGGGGGCTTTTTGGGCCATTGTCTTGGCTAGGGAACCACTTCCCTCAAGCGTGGTTTTTCTCCCCATGACGATTAAATCCACATCCTTTAATTTTGCCCACCTGAGAAAAGTAGACATTGGGCTTCCCTCTTCCGCAAAAACTTCTATTTCAACATTTTCAGGGTAATTTTTTTGTTTGATCAGGGTACGGATTTCTGCCTCTATCGCTTCATCTTCAGGAGCAACCAAATCAGGGAATTTTTCCCTGATTTCATCAGGCAGGGCAAGGTTTTTGGAAACATGGATAAAATAAAGTTTTTTGATTCCTAAGATCTCAGATAAAACTCCCATTTTGGAAATCAAAATATCATCCATTTCTGTCAGATCCATTCCGACCATTGCCTTTTCAAAATTCTCCATAGTTTTGCAGCTATTTACCTGTACAATTTACAATTTTAAAATTTTCTTTGGAAGAATCCCCCTTACAATTTATCCGATTCTCGGATTTAATCTGATCCTCCTTTTCTAAATGATTTATATTTGTGTTAAATGGCAAAATCAATAGGTAAATATTTTATAGCAATCGTGCCAGAAGGTGAAATCCAACAAAAAGCAACATATCTCAAGTTAATGCTCAAAGAAGATTTTAACCTCAAATATGCGCTCAAATCCCCTGCACATGTCACCTTGAAGATGCCATTCAACTGGAATGAAGCCAAAGAGGATAAGCTAAATGGCCTTTTGAAGACTTTTTCCGAAAAAATAATGCCCTTTTACCTGAACTATAGAGGCTTTGACCGCTTTGGAAGAAGGGTGATTTTTATCAAGCCAAAAGAAGAACCAGCGCTGTTTTCCCTTCAGCTTGCACTTTCCAAATATTGCAAAACAGACCTTAAACTTGTGGAAGAACTCAGTGACAGGGCTTACCATCCTCATATGACTTTGGCTTTCAAAGACTTGAAACCCGCACAATTTGAAGCTTATTGGGACTTTATCAAAAAACAAAAATTCGAGGCCAAACAAGAGGTCAAAGAC
>NZ_CDSBKL010000081.1:0-13205 GCF_977115555.1 Aquiflexum sp. | reverse complement strand
TCTCCATGGAAATGTCCATCCACGGCCATATCAGCCCAATTGTCCAATTCCTTTTGGATGTATGCTTGGGCAGATTTTGGTTGTAAACCGAGGGAATTCCCACAAAAATAAATCGCTTCCCGTCCATCGACTTTCGGAAAATAAAAACGACCACGGAATCCTTTCAAAGGATCCTTATCATCCATTTCTAGTGCAAAATCTTCTGAAAATCGGTAGTTCGTGTTTTTCATTATATCAATGGATTGAATTAAAGCCGCCTCAATTAACCATCTTCCGAGGAATAGGTTTAACCAGACTTTCAAAAATACTACCTTTCCATTTTGAAAAAAACCGATTTGATTTCGGCGGTTGTATCTGAATCAGTAATTTGCACAAAAATAAAAATCCCATGTCCAAAGAAATCATCTTCTC
Organism: Aquiflexum sp.; assembly: GCF_977115555.1. Lineage (NCBI taxonomy): Bacteria > Pseudomonadati > Bacteroidota > Cytophagia > Cytophagales > Cyclobacteriaceae > Aquiflexum > Aquiflexum sp. Next base: position 12,794 of record NZ_CDSBKL010000081.1, on the reverse strand, counting down.
AAGTGATGCCCCTGCACCTATCGGGCCATACAGCCAAGCCGTAAAAACCGGAAATACACTTTACTTGTCAGGTCAGATCGCTTTGGATCCTGTCACCGGCGAACTGATCAATGAAAATATCACCGAAGAGACACATGCCGTCATGAAAAACATGGATGCCGTATTGAGAGCCGGAGGTTTTACTTTCGCTGATGTGGTAAAGTGCACCATCTTTATCAGGGATATGGGACAGTTTGGGACGATAAATGATGCTTATGGCCAATATTTCAAATCCAATCCTCCTGCAAGGGAAACTGTCGAAGTCAGCAAACTTCCAAAAAATGTCAATGTGGAAATTTCTTGTATTGCTGTGAAATAAAGGCTAAATCCCCTGTTTTCTGCAATTCTTAGCCTCATTCAAAGGTTAGGATAACAATACAACTTTTTGGATTGACTTGAGTTAGGTTCCCATGAATCCGTTTCCCAACCATAGCGAAGTGCTCGTATCTTCTTTGTCCAAAAAAGAAGTGGAGGGGAAGTTGTCAACAGTAACTCAGGACATCAATTTTCTGGACTATGAGCAGCGGCTTCAAAAAGGATTTAAGTTTAACGGAAAAGTAGGTGGGGACTCATTCAGGCTTTCATTGGTAGTCGATAAGCCGGACAGTTTTTTGCCATTGATTCAGGGCAAAATCGAGGCTACTCCAAAAGGCTGCATCCTTTTTCTCCAATACAGACTTTTTCCCAGTTCGGCATTTTTCCTCGGCTTTTGGACAGTGGTTACGCTGAGTTTGGCTGTGTTTTTTGGGTTTGTTTCGCAAAATCCATTTTATGCCGGATTCAGTTTGCTTGCCTGCGTTGGAAATTACTTCTTTGCCTGGAATTATTTCAAAAGGAAAATCAAGCTCTCCAAAGGAATTTTTCATGAAATCCTCAATCTCAAAGTGATGGATTAATTCCCTTTATTCTTATGTATTCTTCTATTCAGGTAGTAATTTAGCTGCCTGAAAAATAACCAAAGCATCAAATATATGAGCATCAGGATAGAAAAAGATACCATGGGACCTGTTGAGGTTCCTGCAGACAAATATTGGGGAGCACAGACCCAAAGATCCATCAACAATTTCAAAATCGGTGGAGTGAAAAACCGGATGCCGATCGAAATCATCAGGGCCTTTGCCATTCTCAAAAAGTCTGCAGCCATCGCCAATGCCGAGCTCGGCGTGCTGACCCAAGATAAAGCTGACATCATTGCCAAGGTCTGCGATGAGATATTGACCGGAATGCATGACGATCAATTTCCGCTTGTGATCTGGCAGACAGGTTCGGGGACTCAATCCAACATGAACGCCAACGAAGTAATAGCATACAGGGCCCATGTTCTTTTGGGAGGTTCATTGGAAGATGCCAAAAAGAAAATCCACCCCAACGATGATGTGAACAAATCACAGTCCTCGAACGATACTTTTCCTACCGCCATGCACATTGCGGCCTATAAGATGGTGGTGGAAACGACCATTCCGGGCGTGGAACTGTTGAGAAATACACTGAAAGCAAAATCTGAGGAATTCATGGGCGTGGTAAAAATCGGAAGAACCCACTTTATGGATGCAACTCCCTTGACTTTGGGACAGGAATTTTCGGGATATGTTGCCCAGCTTGACCATGGGCTGAAAGCTTTGAGAAATACCTTGTCCCACCTGTCTGAGCTTGCTCTTGGCGGCACGGCAGTAGGAACAGGATTGAATACCCCTGCTGGTTATTCGGAATTGGTGGCAAAAAAAATCGCCCAATTCTCCGGTCAGCCCATGATTACTGCCCCAAACAAATTTGAGGCTTTGGCAGCGCACGATGGAATTGTTGAAACCCACGGGGCTTTGAAGCAACTTGCTGTAAGCTTGATGAAAATAGCCAATGATATCCGCATGCTTTCTTCAGGGCCTAGGTCCGGTATTGGGGAAATCCTCATTCCTGAAAACGAGCCGGGTTCTTCCATCATGCCTGGAAAAGTCAATCCAACCCAAGTTGAAGCAATGACAATGGTAGCCGCACAGGTAATGGGCAATGACGTGGCAATTTCTATTGGCGGATCAAACGGTCATTTTGAACTGAATGTCTTCAAACCTATGATGATTGCCAACTTCCTTCAATCGGCAAGGTTGATCGGGGATGCCTGTGTCTCTTTCAATGACCATTGCGCCATCGGAATTGAGCCAAATACAGCATTCATCAAGAGACATTTGGAGAATTCATTGATGTTGGTAACAGCATTAAATCCTTATATCGGCTATGAAAATGCCGCTGCCATCGCCAAGAAAGCACACAAAGAAGGTACAAGTCTGAGAGAAGCAGCATTGGCATTGGGATTACTTACAAACGAACAGTTTGACGAGTGGGTGAAACCCGAGGACATGATCGGTAGTCTGAAATAATAACGCTGATTTTCCTTCTTTAAAACAATCAGCAATTCAGATTTAAAGCAGAGAGGTAATCAAAGCTTTTTTGAAGGGCATTTACATGGTCAGGAGTCATGTCTTTTTCTAAAAGAAAATGCTTGGCTCCTGATTTTTTTGCTTCGCAAAGGATTCCCGAAAGGTTCAAAACCCCATCCCCGGCATCAGCCAAATAAGGGAAAAGCCCCATCCATTCACCCATATTTCCTCCATCTCCCGGGAAAGTCTTTTTCTCCCGCATATCTTTCACATGAAGTAAGGGAAATCTTTTTGGGTTTTCTTTGAGGTATTTGATCGGGTCGATGCCTGCTGCGGTAAACCAAAAAACATCCATCTGCATCTTGACCAAGTCAGCATCTGTATTGTCCAAAATCATCTGAAAGGGAACCACACCATCCACTGCTTTGTGACCATATCCATGGTTATGATAAAAGAAAGTCAAACCATTTTTCTTGGCAGATTCCCCCACCTGATTGAAGATTTCAGCTGTTTTTTTATAATCATCAAGGCTCTTTCTCATGTCATCAGGAATCATGGCGATGCCGACATATTTGTGTCCGATGACATGCGCAGCTTCTGCCACGCCTTCCATGTTATTTCTCAAGGTCGGTAAGTCCACATGGATACTTGGGGCTGATAATCCATAACGGTCCAAAATCTCTTTGATTTCCTTTGGACTTTTACCAAAATAACCGCTTCCAGAAAAACCCAAAGCATTGGCTGCCATTTTCCAACCTTCTTTGGTAGCTTCATCGGAGAAAGGATATGGTCCAAAAAACTCCAATTCTTTGTACCCGATTTCAGAGATCACTTTTATAGTTCCTTCAAAATCGGCAGAGAGCGCTTTGGGAACTGTAAACAAAGCAACACCGAGGGATTTGATTTTTTGCATGGTTTCAGCAGTTGATAAATGTGGCATCAAGCTACCTGCGGCAACAGCCAAAGCGCTTTTTTGGATAAAATTTCTTCTGTTCATAGGTTAACTTTTACGGAAATAAAAGTAGAAAAAATTATCCTAGATTGAATTTCAGAAATAGATTATACATGAATGAAAATCGGGGTTTTTTATTCAGACTTAAGACGTTCAATTACTATATCAGCTTTCTATTGTTTTCAAATATTTCTTCACCTTGACAGATCGGATGAAAATAAGGGTCAGCAAGACCATCCAGATGATTTGATTGAAAACGATCTGAAAAATCGTCCTTTTATTCCATCCCAAATCAGGGATATAGGCAACCAAAACCCAAACCAATAGCACAAGGTGTCCAATCAAGCCCCCCAAAATCAAATATTGCCAACTGATGGGATAAAAGGCACTCATAAAAATCAAAAACCCCAGAAGCATCCCAAATATTCCAAAGATATTGGTATTGGGTCCGGAGAGGTACTCAGGATTCATAGAAAGCCATTTCAAAAAATCTTCCCCGAAGTAGCGGAAGAAAGCCGACCAAGCAAAGGTGTACATTCCTGTAAGCAATAACAGTCCCCGTAAAGGCATTGGAAAACTTGGTGTAATGCTGTTTTTGTCCATAATCTAAATTGGCTATATTCCTCGGAAAATAACATTTAACCATCCGAATAGGTTTTTTACAAAACGTAAATCTACATGAACAGAATTATAAAAAGGAGTCGCATAAGTTTAATTATAGGAGGAATCTTCCTTTTGTCTGCCGGATATGTCGGCGGCAAAATGATGGCCGACATCACTTCTGAAAATATTGCAGGGGCTGAAGTATTACTTGGACTGGAGTTTACTCCAGCGGAAAGGGACAGCATGAACCGTAACCTGACCAATTACAGGACAAGTTACGAGACCATGCGCAAGCAGCCTATCACCAATTCAGTCGCTCCGGCCATCGGCTTCAATCCGCTTCCACATGGTTTTGTTCCTAATCAAATACAGGAAGATAGCGATTGGGGCATTCCTGCCGATGTGGCTTTACCCAATAAGGAATCAGACATCGCTTACCTCTCTGTCGCTGAACTCTCCTCCCTGATCAAAAACAAAAAACTAAGTTCAGAAAGGTTGACCAAAATCTACCTAGACAGGATCAAAACCTATTCGGATACACTCCAATGCCTCATCACTTTGATGGAAACTGAAGCCCTGCAAAAAGCCAAAGCCATGGATGTAGAAATTGCCAAAGGAATGTATAGAGGCCCTTTGCACGGAATCCCATACGGCATCAAGGATTTGCTATCGGTAAAAGGCACCAAAACCACTTGGGGCGCAATGCCCTATAAGGATCAGACAATCGATGAAACCGCAACAGTTGTGGAAAAGCTTAATGCAAGCGGTGCAGTCTTGGTCGGCAAATTTACCTTGGGGGCATTGGCCATGGGGGATGTATGGTATGGCGGAGTGACCAAAAATCCTTGGAATCTGAAGCAAGGTTCAAGTGGTTCATCGGCTGGTTCTGCCTCTGCTGTGAGCGCGGGATTGGTTCCTTTTGCCATCGGCACCGAAACCCTTGGAAGCATTGTATCGCCCTCCACAAGAAATGGGGTGACCGGATTGAGACCTACATATGGCCGGGTAAGCAAACATGGCGCTATGGCCCTGAGCTGGAGCATGGACAAAATCGGCCCGATCTCCAGGTCTGCTTTGGACAACGGGATTGTCCTTTCCGTGATCAATGGATTTGATCCCAAAGACAAAAGCACCATCCCTGCTGCATTCCAGTACAATTCCAAAAAATCAGTCAAAGACCTCAAAATCGGATATTTTGCAGCTTTCTTCGAAGGAACAAGACCCAACATTGACAAAGACAAAAAAGTATTGGATGACCTCAGGGCGATGGGATTGGAACTGCATCCGATCGAACTCAAAACCTCTGTCGATCCAAGCAGCATGCTGATTTCCCTGTATGTGGAAGGTGCAGCTGCCTTTGATGACCTTACCAGGTTGAATCTTGACGACCAGCTTGTTGCCCAACACCGAAATGCATGGCCCAATCTTTTCAGGGCAGCAAGGTTTATTCCCGCTGTCGAGTACATTCAGGCAAACCGATACAGAAGTATTTTGATAGAAGAAATGCATGCTTTGTTTCAAGAATATGATGTGATCGTAACTCCTTCATTAGCCGGAAACCAACTTCAGATCACCAACCTGACCGGACATCCTGCCCTGTGCATGCCAAACGGTTTTGCTGAAAACGGCAGCCCGACTTCCATTACTTTCCTCGCCAATCTTTTTGACGAAGAAAAACTGATCATGCTGGGAAAAGCCTATCAAGAAAAAACTGAATGGCAGAAAAAGAGACCGGTCTTTTTTGACAAATAGAAATCCAAGTAACCCTGATGGACAGAAAATCCTACGATGTGGCAGTGATTGGCTTGGGGGCTTTGGGTTCCTCGACTCTTTGGCAATTGAGCAAATCGGGAAAAAGAATTCTCGGAATCGACCAGTTTTCCCCTCCACATACCATGGGGTCTTCCCATGGGGAAACCAGGATCACACGCTTGGCAGTGGGAGAAGGAATGGATTTCGTCCCGATCGTCAAGCGGTCTCACGAAATCTGGCAGGAATTGGAATCACTATCCGGGAATACCATCATGACCACCACAGGCGGCTTGCTTTTTGATTCAGGTGTCCAAAGTTGGGCAAAGCATGGCTCAGAGGGATTTTTTGAAAGGACAGTGAATTTTGCCAAAGAAGGGAAAATTCCTCATGAGATTTTTGATGCCCAAGAACTCCAGAAGCGATTTTCAGAATTCAATTTGGAAGAAAGTGGCAAGGTATATTTTGAGCCGAGTGCAGGATTTCTTAGACCGGAGTTGGCGATTTCGACTCAACTCCAACTCGCAGGGCAAAATGGCGCTGTCATCAAAACACATACAAAAGTTTTGGGAATCTCTCCTATTTCAGGCGGAGGTGTGCAGATCCAAACCAATCAGGGAACTTTCGAAGCAGCTCAGGTAATCCTTTCAGCAGGTCCTTGGATCAAGGATTTCCTGCCTTCCTTTGTCAAGACCCAATTCAAAATCTGTAGACAAATCCTGCATTGGATTCCTAAAAAGGGGAACGCTTTTGAACTGGGGAAAACCCCGATTTTCATGTGGGGCTATGATTCCGGTCCGGAAGACTTTATCTATGGTTTTCCTTCTTTGGATGGTGAAACCATCAAAGTCGCTTCCGAATCTTTTATCGAAAGAAACCATCCCGATACAATCATGAGGGAGGTTTCAGAAGCTGAATGTGAAGAATTTATCCAAAACAAAATCGCCAACCGATTCAATCACATCGAAAAAAAAGTAGTCCAATCCAAAGTCTGCATCTATACCGTCACTTCCGATTCATATTTTGTGGTGGATGAATTGCCTGATTTCCCCGAGGTTTTGGTGGGTTCAGCCTGCAGTGGTCATGGCTTTAAGCACTCCTCCGGACTTGGAGAAGGCATTGCTGATAAAATCCTTGGTAAGAAGCCTAGGTTTGATTTGGAGGTATTTAAATGGAAGGAGTATTAAGAATGGATTTATGGAAAGATAAAAGCTGCTAAAAATTTTTGGTCGATAGTCCTCAGCCGGGTTCATTGAACCTCAATCCAAATTTTTCTAATTGGCTGAATTTTATTTTCTGCATACTGTAAACTGGACATTGAACACTTTTTTCCTCAGCCTACTATTTCAAAACTGGACAAACTCTTAATGCGGATTATTTTTCAACCACTGATCCAAAACAGGTGTAATCGAATACTTTACTCCTTTGAATCGCTCTGGGGGGGCGGTGTCCAAGGCTTTTCTGACTTCAAGTAATGCCGGACGAAAATCCGTTCCCAAACCGGAAAACTGCTCGTCGATCGCCCGGAGCAACCTCTCGATTCCCAAATATTCAAACTGCCATTCCTGAAGGTTGTTGGAATCTGTAATGGCATTCCTTATATCCTCCGCCATTTTGAGAATGCTGAGCCGGATTGGTTCTGTAAATAAATTTGGATGATCCACTGGATTGCCATCCAAGAAGGTATAGACTTCATTGTAATAATAATCTGATACCAAGATTCCGATCAATTCACTTTCCCAATCAGGCCTTGATTTGATTTTTGCCACAGCTGCCGCTTTGATATCCTCTTCATGGAACCGTCCAGAAAATGGTAAAATCAAAATGACACTCTGTGAAGAATCCGATGCTTCGATTGTTTGCAGATTCCTGTCGTGTTGGTCTTGGTCTTGGATTTGGGCATTTTCAGTAAATTCCTTTTGCTGTTTGTTCTGAAATGAGACCCATTCGATCAATAAGCCTAAGGCAAAGAGCATACTGAAAAGAAATCCCACGGAGAAAAAGGACTTGACAAACAGAGAGCTTACATCATTACCAAGAAAAAAGACAAGGAAAGCCGGTATAAAAACCAAAGGAGGAAACCAGATCAATGACTCCACTTTTACAAACCACTCTAAAAAGGTGACCATTTCAGGGTTATTTTCCCACCTCAATGCTGCTGAAAAGAATACAGTAAGTACAAATGAAAGCCAAACTGAAACAGCAAGAAAGTTTCCCAAAAACCGGTCTTTTACAAAATGGCTGAACACCCCCGCTTTGGTCAATCCTACAAATAAGCCGATACTTCCAATTGCAAAACCAAGACCCAGAAAGGCAAGCCCCAAGCCATAACCCATGGCACTGTCCCCTCCCAAATTCGGTCTGGGATAATTCAGCAACAACAGGCAAACATAAAAACCAAGAGAAATAAAAAAGGATATTTTAGCCATGGTTTTCTTTTTTTGTCTGGAAAATAGAGCTCATTTCAATGAAACTATCAGTCTGTGAAGGTCAAAAGCTGTAGTGAAGGCGGAAAGAAAATTTTCTACGAATATTATTCAAGTGCCTGATTATGATGCATATCATGTTTTTTGCAAATTTTAATCACTTTCTTTAAGGATATATTTCACTCAGAAATTAATAATTTAGAGGTATGGAAATCAGGTAAAATTTAAGTAAAAAACACAATATTCTGAAATAATGAAAAATAAGTGTTTTTGGACATAACACTTGCTTTTTTACTTCTTAAAAATTCTACAAAACAATTTAAACCCAAAATCTAACTTAAAACAATCTGCTAAAATCAACAAACTATGCTGACACAAATCAAAACTGAATTAAAGGACTGGGTAGATTCTATGACGAGCCATTTCGGACCTGAAAATGTCCATTGGTGTGATGGTTCTGAACAAGAGTATGATACCCTCTGTCAAAAAATGGTGGATAAAGGAACCTTTATCAAACTCAATCCTGAGAAGAGACCCAATAGTTTTGCTTGTTTTTCTGATCCAAGTGATGTGGCAAGGGTGGAGGACAAAACTTTTATCTGTAGCAGAAGAAAAGAAGATGCCGGACCAACCAACAACTGGATGAATCCGACAGAAATGAAAGAGATTTTGAACGGTCTCACAGAAGGAAGTATGAAGGGCCGGACAATGTATGTCATCCCGTTCTGTATGGGCCCTGTGGGTTCACACCTTTCGAGATATGGAGTGCAGATTACCGACAGCGAATACGTCGTAGTCAATATGAGAATCATGACAAGGATGGGAGCACCTATCTTGAAGTACATAGACGAGAATTTTGTCAAATGTATCCATACGCTTGGAGCTCCTTTGGAACCGGGCCAAAAAGACGTCAAGTGGCCCTGCAATCCTGCTGTCAAATACATTTCCCATTTTCCGGAGGAGAGGCTGATCATTTCTTACGGCAGCGGTTACGGTGGAAATGCCCTTTTAGGTAAGAAATGCTTTGCACTCAGAATCGCCTCCACCATGGGCAGGGAAGAAGGGTGGCTCGCAGAACACATGCTGATCCTAGGAGTAGAAAGCCCTCAAAAGGAAAAAAACTACATCGCAGCAGCATTTCCAAGTGCCTGCGGCAAGACAAACTTTGCCATGATGATCCCTCCCAAAGAGATGGAAGGATGGCGCATCACTACCATCGGAGATGACATTGCTTGGATCCACAAAGGTGAAAACGGAAGGCTTCATGCCATCAATCCTGAAGCGGGATACTTTGGCGTAGCTCCCGGCACCAATTACAAGACAAATCCCAATGCCATGGAAAGTATCCGGGCAAATACTATTTTTACCAATGTCGCTGTCACCGCAGACGGGGATGTTTGGTGGGAAGGAATGACCAAAGAGATGCCTGAAGGTCTGACCGACTGGCATGGCAAACCTTATGACAAAGCAAGTGGAAAACCTGCAGCCCATCCCAATTCAAGGTTTACTGCTCCTTCTGCCCAAAACCCTGCCATTGACCCTGAGTGGAACAATGCCGAAGGTGTGCCGATCACAGCGTTTGTATTCGGCGGAAGAAGAAGCACCACCGTACCTTTGGTTTATCAGGCTTTCAACTGGAATTTTGGTGTGTATATGGCAGCGACGATGGGTTCTGAGACAACCGCAGCCGCTTTTGGCGAAGTCGGAAAAGTAAGAAGAGATCCATTTGCGATGCTGCCATTTATGGGCTATCACATGGGAGATTATTTCAACCATTGGCTTCAGTTTGGCAGGGATCTGCAAAACGCACCAAGGATATTCGGTGTCAACTGGTTTAGAAAAGACGAGGAAGGCAACTTCATCTGGCCGGGATTCGGTGACAACATGCGTGTGCTCAAATGGATCATCGGACGCTGCAAGGGAAGGATTTCTGCTGTCGAATGTCCGATTGGCTGGAGACCTCGATACAAAGACATGGACTGGGAAGGCATGCATGATTTCAGCAAAGAGGATTTTGACAAGATTATGATGATCGAGCCGGAACCTTGGAAAACTGAATTGCTTGGCCACAGTGAGTTGTTCGAAAAAGCTTATGACAAAGTGCCGAAAGAGTTTTTCTTTATGAGGGAATTGCTATTGTCCGCACTTTGGAGATCACCTGAGAAAGTTGACCTCGCCTCTGAACGTGGAGACCATTGATCAGTAGAAAATTCTTTATAATTGAAAAATCCCGGGAAGGAGTTCTTTCCGGGATTTTTTTATTTAGGATAAGATTTCTAAAGTCTGATTTCTTTTTCCAAATACTTTTGAAATTGCTCTAAAAGATGGATTGCCTATTTGGCAAAAAGAGGCTAAGTTTAAGTAAATTAGACAATCAACAAACGTTTCTATTCATTGTAAAAAATGTAAGACGGGAATGGGCCAAACACTCACTGAAAGGAAATTGATAATTGCCAATTTCCTTATTGTAACCTATTTTTTATTGATTTATGCCATTCATCTTTTCCAGGTGGAAAATACGGTGATCGGTGTTTTTAAGGAAATCCTCACCATCCCCTTTTTACTTGCCCAAATAGTATTTCTGATTGTTGGAATCCTTTTTATCATAAAAAATAAGAAGACTCACTTTTTGACAAAGTCCAGTGTATTCCTCTTGGCCATTTGTTCTGTTCTTACCATTGGTAGCTTTTTTTGAAGCAATAAACCTTTCTCCTCCATTTTGCTAAGTTCTTCATCTCAGGAGGAAGGAAAAACCACTTTTCCTCCCACCCGGAGCCGAAGAACTTTAACTTCAAGATAAAATGATTGCACTTCCCAAAAAAATGGGTTAGTTTAGGTAATCAATTTGTCTAAATATCTTTTTCATGTCCTGTTAAAGCTTTGTTTTCAAAGAAGAGACAAGATTGATAGAATTACTCTTTTTCAAATTCTACCAGGGAATTCGGAAATCCTCCTATTCAAACCACAAAATTATTCCTGCTCATGTCCAAAAAGCTTTTACTCCTCTCGTTGGCTTTGATTTTGATTGTATCTCAATCTAAGTCCCAAAGCATTTCTCCTGAAAGCAATCCGCCTCAAACAATAATCAAACAGCTAAATAACGATAAAGGCCAAGCTTACGAACTCGCAATAACACTTCCGTCAGCTTACCAACCTGAGAAAGAATACAAAATCCTCTATTACCTGGATGCTTATTGGCTACAGGATATGGTCAGGGGATGCTATCAGCTAAAATCCATGTCGAGCGAAATGGATCAGGTGATTTTGGTGGGAATTTTATCAGTAGGCAATGAAAAAGATTGGCATCAACAGCGGAATATGGATTATACACCTTCTGTATATGACTTGAGCTGGTTGAATTTAAAAATTGAGTTTGGCGGTATGTTCTTAGATGAAACCAACACAGGTGGTGCCGAGCATTTTATGCAGTTTCTGAAAAACCAAATTATCCCAACAGTAGAAAAAGAATACAAAGTCGATGCTAAGACTAGGGGTATTTTAGGCCATTCGTTCGGAGGATTATTGGGTTTTTATTCCTTTGTGAAGTACAATGATTTATTTGCCAATTACATCCTGCTTGCCCCGGCAATATGGTGGAATGATTCGGAAATATTTCAGGACAAAGCCTCTCTCCTGAGCCAAAAAGAAGCGAAAATGTTCATCGCCATGGGCACGGGAGAAATCAACATGTTAAAGATTCCTTTGGCAAAACTGGTGGAAGAATTAAAATCCAAAGACAATGAAAAATTGGAAATGACCTACAAACAATACGAAAATGCCACCCATAATTCTGTCATCCCCCAAGGCATTTATGATGGCATTGAATTGCTTTACACCAAAGCAAAATGACCTAATTAGCAAGGAAATTTCAGGCCAAATGATTGATTAATTCCATGTAAAATTGAATAGAGACTATGCTCAAAAAGCTCTTCTTTCCCTTGATTTCCATCTTTTTGGCTTATAATACCTATAAGCTTTTTCTGGTATTCAGTAACGTATCCCAACAAGAGTTCTCATTGTTGTTGAGCTTTATTTTGGCCGTATTACTCAATCTCTTCATCACGGGAATCTTTGCATTTACAGGCTTTGTCTATCCCAGCAGCAGGTTGATGCCTGATTCCTACTATGAGGTCAAAAACCCAAAAGCGATCACGAATGCCTATCGTTATTTGGGAGTCAAATACTTCAGGTCTTTTTTGATGTTGATTCATTGGGGTAAAGAAAAGAACCGGAAAAAATACTTTAACGGGACCAAATCAGGCATCAAAGATTTTGACTTTCAGACCAGGCAATCTGAATTCGGACATTTAGCAGCATTTGTTTCGATTTCACTTGCCTGCATTTGGCTCATGCCGATGGGTCATGTACAGATAGCTTTGCTGACTATGGCATTGAATATTCCTTTCAATTTTTATCCAGTCATTTTGCAGCGGATGCATCGGGTGCAGATCCAAAGATTGACGAGGCGTGTCTTGGAATAAATAAAAACCCTAAATTCAATCTTTTCCAACCTCTCCATCCCACTAACCTATGAAATGGATCATACTGATTATCGCAGGACTGTTTGAAGTCGCTTTTGCTTTCTGTCTGGGAAAAGCGAAAGTGGCTACCGGAAACGACATGTATTTTTGGTACGCGGGTTTTTTGATTACC
>NZ_CDSBKL010000080.1:0-13251 GCF_977115555.1 Aquiflexum sp. | reverse complement strand
CCCTCACGACCCCAATCCCGAAAATCCCATAAATGTCAAAGACAAGATCCCTGCGATCAGCAAAGTGATCACAGTACCTTTGACGACCTTTGGCACATCCGCAAAATCAAGTTGCTCGCGGAGTCCGGCCATCAATATCAGCGCAAGCGTAAAACCCGCACCTGCACCCAAAGCAAAAGCAAGGCTTTCGAAGAAGCTATAACCTTTGGCAGTCTGGAAGAGGGCTACAGCCAAGATGGCGCAGTTGGTGGTGATCAGCGGGAGGAAAATCCCCAAGGACCGGAACAGCGCAGGACTCACTTTTTTGATCACCATTTCGACCAATTGGACGGTGGCGGCGATGACGACGATGTAGCTGATGAGTTGGAGAAATGGCGCATTGATGGCTACAAGCAGTGAATGGATGCCATAAGCACAGATGGAACTGATGATCATCACAAAGGTCACGGCAGCACCCATTTTGGTGGCAGTCTCCATTTTTCCCGAAACTCCCAAGAACGGGCAGATGCCGAGAAAATAGGCAAGCACGAAATTGTTGATCAAACTCGCATTGATGAAAATGTACCAAAGGGATTCAGATTTCATGCTTTTGCTTTTTTAAGTTTATAATTATTGAAGAGGAAAAGCCAGAATGCCAAGGTGAAAAATCCTCCGGCGGGAAGGATCATGATGATCCATTCCTGAAAGGATTCCGGAAAAACCGTGATCCCGAAGATGCTGGCATTTCCCAATATTTCCCTGACAGCGCCGAGGCAAAACAGGGCAAATACAAATCCCAATCCCATTCCCAAGGCATCCAAAGCGGATTTCCCCACGGTGTTCTTGGAAGCAAAAGCTTCAGCCCGGCTTAAGATGAGACAGTTGACGACGATCAGGGAGATGAATGCCCCGAGGTTCTTATGCAGGTCCACGCTGATGGCTTGGATGGCATAGTCCACCATGGTCACGAATGTGGCAATGATCAGGATGTACGACGCGATACGGACTTGTTTTGGAATGAAATTCCGGAGCGAGGACACCAATACATTGGACATGATGAGTACAAATGCCGTCGCCAAACCCATGGCAAGTGCATTGATCGCGGAATTGGATACCGCTAGGGTAGGGCACATGCCCAAAACCTGTACGAACACCGGATTTTCCCGCCACAGCCCTTTGATGAATTCATCGGTAGAGCTTGGCACTGCTTTCAAGTCGGTGGTTTTTGTTGTCTCCGGGCTCATTGGGATGCTGGGTTTGGTGCTGATTTGAATACTTCTTGCTGCTTGTAGGCCAATGGAACCATCTTTGCAGTGCTTTCTGCAATGATATTCCCGACTGCCCGGGATGAAATGGTGGCTCCGGTAATCCCGTCCACTTCCCAGGGATTGGCTTTCATTCCGGATTTTACCGTGACCACGGGATTTTGGATTTCATTCAGATCGGCTGTCAGTGCGACTGTCAGTGCATTGAAATTGGCAAGGAAGGTTTCATTCTTTTCGATTTTATCTCCCAATCCTGGTGTTTCTTTACTTTCCAAAACATAGAATCCAACCACTGTTTGGGTTTCAGGGTCATAGCCATACAGAATTCTCAGGATATCGGCATAGCCTTGTCCACTCGCCTCGATGGCTATTCCCTTGAATACATCCTTATCATCATATCCCGCAAAGACCAGGGTTTTGTCTTTTCCTTTTCCGTCGGAGGGGACGAAAGTCCCGTCAGCATTCAGTTCGAAAATCCTTGTTTTGCTGATTCCAGGAATAACTTTGAAGACAGCTTTTTCAAGTGCTTCGGCTTTGAGAACCTCGATTCTTTCTTTGGTACCCTCATAGCTCAACACAATCAGCAAAGCACAGATGACACCAATGCCTACCATGGCGATCAGCATTTTTTTGCTGCCCTCGGTGGGGTTTGGTCGTGTCGATATTGTTTTTTCAGCGCTCATGATTTGCTTTTTTTGGTACCATAGACCCTCGGTCTGATGAGGTTGTCAATGTGCGGGGTCAGTGCATTTCCCAAAAGGATCGCATACATCACCCCCTCGGGAAGACCTCCCCAGATCCGAATGACGACGACTATCAAACCTATGAAAGCCCCGTAAACCACCACACCCCAAGGCGTGATCGGCGAACCCACCATATCTGTGGCCATAAAGACCGCACCCAACATCAATCCTCCTGAAAAGAGCATGAAAAAGGGTGATGGATACATTTGACTGTCAATAAGATATAAGATGCCACTTAAGACAAATACTGAGGTAAGTATGGAGACGGGAATTCTCCAGTTCATCATTTTTCTTGCTGCCAAATAGATCCCTCCGAGAAGGATCAGGACGGCGGAAGTTTCTCCTGTTGACCCGCTGACCAAACCAAAAGCAAGGTCGGCGGTATCTGCAGTGACTTTATCAAACTTGAATGCCGACAGGGGAGTGGCTCCCGAAATGGCATCTACCACCGGGGTGGAAAATGGAAATGCGGATACTGATGAAGAAATGCCTGAAAACCTTCCTTCCAAAAAGGAAGGATACCAGGTGGTAATGGCTACAGGAAATGCGGCTTGGAGAAAAGCCCTTCCGACCAAAGCCGGATTGAAGGCATTGTATCCCAATCCTCCGAAGACAAATTTGCCGATGGCGATAGAGACCACACCACCGAGAAATGTCATCCAAAGCGGGAAGATTGGAGGCAAAGTCAGTCCAAGCAAGATCCCTGTGATGACTGCCGACCAATCCGAAACCGTGCTCTCTTTGCCTGACCATTTACACAAAGCATGTTCTGTCAATACACTCGATCCCACAGCCGTGATGATGACCAAAAGGGCATTTAACCCAAAAGAGACCACTGCAAAAACCACCAAAGGCATCATGGCATAGACTACATTCCGCATGATCATATCGGTGCTCATGCCTTGCTTGATATGCGGGGAAGTGCTGATATGTAGGGTTTTGCTAAACATTCGGTTTGGCTGTTTTGGCAGCATTTCGTTTTCTGATGATTCCTTTGGACAGCCTGAAATATTGTACCAAAGGAATATTGGAAGGACAGACAAAAGAGCAGGAACCGCATTCGAAGCAGTCCATCAGATGGAATTCCTCCGCCATGGTATCATAGGCTTCTGATTTGGCTAAAATGCCCAACTTGGAAGGATTCAAAGAAATGGGACAGGCATCGACACAGGCGCCGCACCTGATGCAGGGATAGATTTTTTCTGCTTTCCGGATATTGTCTTCTCCGAAAACCACGATTCCCGATGTTCCTTTGACTATCGAAATGTCAAGATTGGAAACAGCGACTCCCATCATGGGACCTCCCATGTAGACTTCGCTGATATTTTCCGGTGCACCTACGTGTTCGAGTACATAGCGCAATGGCGTACCCACGGGAATCAGGTAATTTCCTTTTCTCTTCACGCCTGGACCTGTGATCGTGACTACCCGCTCTTGGATTCCCTGCCCATGAGGCAGCAGCCGGCCGATTTCCGCGGTGGTGGCGACATTGACCACGACAGCATTGACATCAATAGGTAAGCCTCCGGATGGAACTTCTTTGCCGAGCAAAGCGGTGATCAGCATCTTTTCGGCTCCTTGGGGATATTTGACAGGGACGACCTGAACCTTCACCGGAAGGTCTGCAGGAATGAGTTTGGACAAATGGTCCGCTGCATCCTGCTTGTTTCCCTCGATACCGATGATGACTTCTTTTGCCCCTGTAGATTTGATCAGATATCGGATGCCCATGAAAATATCTCCGGCCTGTTCGAGCATGACCCTATGGTCAGTGGTCAGGTAAGGTTCGCATTCGATGCCGTTGATGATCAGGTGATCGCAGAACTTTCCCTCAGGGATTTTGAGTTTGACATGCGTAGGAAACGCCGCACCTCCCAATCCCACAATCCCTGCATCTTGGATGCCTTTGAGGATTTGCTCCTCACTTGCATTTTCGAGAGATACCGGAATTCCTTCGATGGCTTCCTGACCTGAAAAAGGAAATGTTTCTATGTAGATTCCTTCTGACATCTGTCCTGAGATCACAGGGACTTTGCTGATTTTCCGGATTTTGCCGGAGACCGGAGAATGGACAGGTACGGACATATAACCGTTTGCCTCCGCAAGGATTTGTCCTCTCATCACCTCCTGACCTTCTTTGACGACAATGCGTGCCGGAGCTCCGATATGCTGCTGCATGGGAAGGATGATCAGGGGAGAGAAAGGAAACTGACGGATCGGCAGCTTATTGGTCTCGTCCTTGTTTTCCGGGGGATGAACCCCGTGGTGAAAGGTATGTGGCTTGAAGTTCAGCACGGTATCAGTTGAATTTTTCTCCTCTTTTGATCCATTTTTCCGCATCGGCGAAATTCTTGTCAGCGGGAAGACCTGGATGGATGACACCTGCTGTACATTTCTCTGCGGCTTTGACCAGGTCCATATAACTTCCGCCATCAGGATTTTTGATGAAGGCTTTCTTATCTGTGTTGTAAGCGAATATGTTTGAATTCAGCTTGATACATTCATCACAGGAAGTACAAAGTTCGGTTTCGAGCCAAGGGGCCATAGCGTCTGTGGCGACAGCTTCTTTGGGAGCGCCGTTTCCGTTGGGCTTGGGAACGTCCTGTACCAAATCCATGATTCCTGCGCCGTCATCTCCGGCCATTTTCATCAAACCTCTCGCAATCCTGCTGACTACTTCTGTTCGTATTTTGCTTTCCACGTCTTCTTTGGGAAGTTCTTTGCTGCTCGAAACTCCGGCTATAGCCTTAAGCATGATCCAGAAATCCCGACGCTCTTCGCAGGATTCTACCATTGTTTTGGCTACCAAAACCCTGCTTAGAAGTTGTTTTTGGTCCACTGCCCAAATGAATGGGAATTTGCCTTCACGGGCTTCTTGGTCCATCTCAAGGAATTCGGACAGCACGACCATGTTTTCATTCCAAGTGTCTCTCGGAGCTTTGCGGAAGTGCTTCCTGAACCTCGCCTCTGTGATCGCAAAATCAGCAAAAGTCATGGCTACAGTCATGGTTTTTGGACGGCCGCCTTCGATATATTTCAACTCATAGGTTGGCCATAGCTGGTCAATGGCAGGATTTCCATCCAAGTCAAATGCTTCCTGAGGTGTTTTTCCTTTGTCGGGATTGTACCTGAAAATCGGATATGCCCTGGATTCCATCGCCAACTTGGCCTGATGTGCACCGAGGTCATCGGCCACGCCATGTTCAGGTTGACAGGTGGTGTAGAGGTTGAAAAGCGCAGGCCGCTTGGCCAACAGACCTTCTATAAATCCTTCGATCATGTGGCTGGTATTGGCCAAAGTTCCCTGCATGACATAAGTGTTTCTATGCGCCATGGCGATCAGTCCGATTTCCTTTCTCGGTTCGGGCTTGCCTTTCCAGACTTTGCCAAACTGGGCCATATCAGAAACCTGCCCGATGAATCCCGAAGTACAGGCCTGACCACCGGTATTGGAATATACCTGCGTGTCGACGACGATTACTTTGATCGGTTTGCCGGAAGCCATCATCCTGGAGAGGTTTTGGAAGCCGATGTCATACATTGCACCGTCACCGCCCAACGCCACCACAGGTGGACATAATTTCCATTCTTCATCTGTGAATTGTTCCCAATTGAAATAGGTGAAGAAATCTTTTTGTTCTCGGGAATTGTAATTTCCTTTTAGCTCCATTTCTGCTTTTCGGATCAGTTTGAATCCATCGGACATTTTTGCCATGTGGCCTTCAAAGATCCCCATAGCCATGGAAGTACTGTCTTGGAACAAATGGTTTGCCCAAGGGAATGGGTAAGGGTTGTATGGATAGGTACTTCCCCACACTGATGTACAGCCTGTCGAATTGGTCATACCCATGCTGGACCGGCCTTTTCCGGTAGTTCCTGCCGTATATTTCCAAAGCAGGTTTTTGAGTCCTGAAAGGATATTGGTGGTTTCTGTCAACCAGGTTGGGTCAATGGGTTCTGCTCCTTTTTCTGATTCCATCCTGCTGGCAATGCCCGACATGGTCAGGTCTCCGCCGAGGGTTTCTGAAACGATTTTGGACATCAGGTCAGTATCCATGAGGTTCATGGATTTCATCAGCTTGGATTGGATATGCTTTTCCAATTTCTCGATCAGGCCTTCGAGGTAGGCTACATGTTTCTCAACACGTGGAAGCATCAGAGATTCCACTGTAGCCATAAAGAGATGGACGACAGATTTTTCAGAACAACCCAAACAGGCCCCGTCTCCACTTGCAAAACTCTGGTAAGCGTTTTTGTCAAGAAGGATAGTTTCGAGTGGGCCGATTCTTTCTTCCAAGTCATCGATTCGGTTGAACTTCTTAGGAGTATTGGGCAGATCAGACCATACACTCCACTCTTCTCTCAGTCTTGCTACAGATTCTTCGGTCTGCTTGACCACTTTGAGTGCATCGTCATTACATACTTTCACGCATTCCATACAGCCTTTGCAGGTGTTGGGATTGATGGTGATGCTGAAAAGCCCTCCGCTGTTTGGCTGTTTCTTTTCTAGCAAGTCATAATAAGGACGGGTGAGGGCAAACTGGAAATCCCCCAATTCCTCCCTGAACCAACCCAATTCTGTTCGTAAGAGAGAATCCTTATTTTCCGCTTCCAAAACCTGGTCAATCGCTTCATTGATGAGCATGTTGACGGTGACGCCTTTATGGTCTTCATTGAAGAGTGCCCTGATCTTTGGTTCGAGCTGCTTGACGGTTTTTGGGAGGAATTCCAGTTTGTCATGGGTTCTTTTTACCCTTTTCAAAATGGTATCTAGTACATCTGAAAGTTCACTGACCAATCCTGGAATGGCTGTATCCGGACAGATGGTGTAGCAATTGCCACAGGCAGTACAGTTGTCGGCAACCCACTCAGGATGCTCAAACCGGATGCCTGTCATGTCTCTGAATACGGATGTTGCGGCCGGGATGACACTGAGTCCTATAAATGGATCTGTGAGGTTGTCATTTCCTCTGCCGCTTTGGTAGAAGCTTCCTGTCTGTTCCCAAAACCTGTGGATGTCGCTCAGGTTAGATTGGCTTTTGGGAATATCTTTGAGCATGGTCGGGATGACAGGAATCAATTGACCGTTGGATTTTTCGGTCTGTGCTCCAAGAACTTTGTTTTTGATCTCATGGACTTCGTCAAATCCCCTTTTGACCACACGCATGTTGTCATCGACTACACGTTGTCCTTTTCCTCCGAATTTGTGCTGAAGCTGTTCTTCTATGGCTTTGAGCAAAGCGACATCCGAAAGTCCGGACTTTTTCATCAAAGGAGAGGAAGCGAAAAATGCCCCTTGGAAAGCAATTCCCTGCATCCTGAGTTGCAGTTCAGGGTCTGTTGCCTCTTCGCGGGCTATTTTAAAACCATCCACATAGAATACATGGATATCATTGTCAATGATGATTTTCTGATAGTGTTTTGGGATATCTGCCCACACCTCATCAGCGGTTTTTCTTTCACTTTGGATGATGAATGCGCCACCGTTTTTCAATCCGGCCAAGGCATTGGTATGCTTGAACACATTGGGATCGGGAGAGAGCACCACATCGACAAAGAAGTATTCACAGTTGATGGTAATGGGTTCAGGTGCAGCCGCCAAATAATAAGTGGTAGGCTGTCCTTTTTTCTCAGAGCCATATTTCGGATTTGCTTTGATGTCATAGCCAAGCAGATCAAAAAGTGTCATGGCCAGGTTTTTTCCTGTTGTGATTGCTCCCCAACCGCCGATGGAGTGGAACCTCACCGTGATGGCATCTTTTGGCATCAGGTTGGGATTTTCAGAACCATGGACCGCAAGGTCTTTCACAAGGGGATAGGCTTCCTGGATATTTTCCTGATGTTCTCTTTGCTTCGGGGTAAAGGCATTTTCCCTGATAAAGTCGATGGAGAGGTAAAATCTCTTTTTGTGTTTGCCATCCGGCAACATATTCTCCACAGCGCCGATGATGCCTTCAGGCTGAAGGTCACGACTTCCCATTCCAAAAGAACCTGTGTATAAAGCAGGCATTTCGCCGGCAGTGTAGGAGGGAAGTTCAGGATAAGGAAGGTCTTTTTTATGGTTACCGTTTTCGATGCATTTGGTGATGACGGAGCGGACTTCCCGCATGATGGGAGAGTCCTCGGAAAGCGGTTGGTCCAATCGTTCCAAGATCGTCACTCCTTTTTTTCCTTTCAGGACTTTTCCCAAAAGATCGGCAGGGAATGGCCTGAACATCACGAGATCTACCACACCAACTCTCAGACCTCTTGTCCTTCTGAGGTAATCCACTACAGCTTCGGCACTTGACACCACACTTCCCTGTCCAAGGATCAGGTATTCGGCATCCTCTGCCCTATAAGTCATCACCCTTTCGTACTTTCTGCCGGTGAGGGCATAATAGTCTTCAAATGCCTGATCGGTGATATCCTTGATATGGTCAAAAAAGAAAGGCCTTTGGGCAGCTACACTTTGCATGTAGGAATCCTGGTTTTGGACGATACCTGCCATCATGGGATTGTCCACATCCCAAACCTCAGGGATCCTGCGTCTTGTGTCACCATAAATCATCCTTTGTGCCGGGGTGGGAGTGGGGATGATGTCATCCGGCCGGCCGAGGTATTCTTTAATCAGTTCCCTTTCAGGAAGCATCAGAGACTCGATCAGGTGGGTGGTCAAGAATCCATCCTGTGCAATGACTCCCGGATTGAGAGCAAGCTCTGCAATCTTGTGCGATATGATATTGAGGTCAGCGACGTGTTGCGCTTTTTTGGCAAACAGCTGGAAGAACCCTGTGTCGTCGATGGCATGGTAATCATCATGGCCTGCGTGGACGTTGAGGGTGGATTTGGTCATGGCACGGGCACCGATATTGAGTACATAAGTAAGCCTCTTGCCGACTGCGGCATAAAGGGACTCATGCATGTAGGCGATCCCTTGTCCTGAAGAAAAATTAGCCGAACGCAAACCAGTCATGGAAAGCCCTGCGGTCACCGCCGCTGCGGCGTGTTCCCCTTCCGGCTCTATAAAAATCAAAGGCCTATCCGATATGTTCAGATGGCCTTTTGCGGCTTCTTCAGCCCAATATTCCCCCATTTGTGTGGAGGGTGTGATCGGGTAGGCTCCTGCAGCATCGGAAGATTCCCGTTCACACATGATGGCGACGGTGTTGCCGTCCATAGCAACCCTGGTTCCGGGATATTTGAAATTGTTTTTTTTGTTTTCCATGACGGTTTCGCGTAGTGGTATGGATAAAATGTATGGCCTATGACTCTTGGAAAGAGTTTTTGGAGTTCCTTCCGGTTCAGGCTTGACCCTTGACAGAAAAAACCAAAGGCTGGATTTGGATTATTTTTGGCCGACGTGATCTCTTGTTTTTTCGGCTAGGAAGATGAAAGTTTTGGCGGTATGCATATTCATCATCAATTTCTCAGGATCTTCGGCACTGATGACCGGATCGTAGTTGAGTTGGTTGAATTTGCTGTCGAGTGCCCTGCATTGATTCAATAAATCCTTGATATGGTTGGATTGCTGGATGTGCACTCCGTTTTGCAAGAGGTACCCTGTCATGTATTTTTCGATGGCTTTGTAAGCGTGCTTGCAGACATTGTAGTGGACTACGTCTTCCTCGGGCCGGCAAAGTTCTTCTTTGGCCATATCAAGCATATCATCAGCTTCTTCTAGGATGGTGTGTGATTTCAGGTTATTCATGACAGGGATGTTTTTGGTTGGAATTGGATCTTTGTATTGTGTTAAAAGTATCCACTTAACCTAGATAAAAACCTGATTAAAATCACCTTATCTCATGATTTGTATCAAAAGGGGATTTTTGACAGTTGGTATAAAAAGGGAATTGAATAAGAAATTTGTAAGGATGTAGGAGGTGGAATATGAGGAAATCTCCTTTTGGAAAAAATTCTTTAAAACTCAAAATTTTAAGCAAACCCAAAGGACAAAATTTAGGAATGGATTTGACCAAACAATTTCGCCAATTGGGATTGTTTTATACATAAGATCCAGGACAGAAATGGCCATTTTTTACGAAAAAGACCAAAGGTTTGGAATTCTCAAAAATACCGTTGTAATGGCTATTTCTATTTCTTTCGCTTAGGATCTCTACAAATGGTTTTGATCTATGAATAAAGTACTATCATATTTTCTCGAATTCCTTTGACTTCTTTTGATGATAATTATACCATACAATTATCAACGGAGTATACAAAAAATAAGTCACGCCCCCTACCACTGAAGCCCAAATAAATGAGTACTGATTCACTGTAACAGTCAGTAAAATAGAAACCAAAGGCACGGAAAACATGATCAATAATCTGATTTTTTGGGATTTGGTATAAAACCTCTCAAACTCGTTGAGTTGCAATTCGGACTTAACCTCATAAGCTCTAAAGTAGAATAGGAATATCACAAAGTAAAGTGCAAAGGCAATAAAGCCGTAATAGATCATTAAATAAGGTACTTGGTCTCCTTCAATGTTTACGTCTATTGCGGTATTGAAGAAAAAATTGGTCAGAAACAATGTCAAAAATCTCAAAGGGTAGACATAGAAAATGACCAAAGCTATAAATAGGGTATTGAGGATGGTAAGCCTTGTGTCATTAAGGGTAAAAATTTCAGAAAAGTCCAAATGCTCATTCCAAATCATCAGGATAAAAGAAATGCTGATCAAAAAGGCAGGCAGTGTTTTGGTAAAAGTCAATAAATCAGAAAATGAATTGGGATTCGAAAGATTGAATATGAGCAAGGTTATGGCAATACCAAAAACTGCATCGGTCAGATTTTCAAGCCTTGAACCATTTACTCCCCTGTAATTTATTCTTGGATCGTGGTGCCTGTTTTTAAACAATTCATTTCTCATACAATCCTGTAATTTAATTCCTTATGACCAACATACTCAAAAATCTTTAAACTTGCCCTATTCTGAGTCAAAGGTAGGTTTAGATCAAAAAAGAATTATCAACTTATTCTTTCCCATTCAAGGTTCTTACAGAGTTAAGTGTGATAATTTAAACAAAATATAAAGTCCATATCACCAAAATTTTCACCTTGGGGCTAATAAGGTTTTAAAAATGGTTTCTATCAAAGTGGAAATGGAAACCACAAAAACTAGTTCGGACTAAAATTGGGATTCCATATTTAGAAAAAAAAGAAATAGTTTAAGCCTTAGAGGCTATTTGTCTTTCGAAATTAATTAATATCAAAGTCCCGTTGCTGACATCCTGTATCAGTTTACCATCAATTTGGCGGGTAAGCAAATCAACCAACTGAGTACCAAAACCAGTGCCCAATGCCTTTGCATCAGGGGTTTTTCCGATTCCATTGTCGCTTATTTTAAGCTGGAAATTGTCATCACTCAAATTTTTCAAGCTCAATTCAATATGTCCTTTTTCACCTTTGGGAAAAGCGTATTTTAAGGAATTGGTGAGAAGTTCATTGACAATCAAGCCCAAAGGCACTGCCGTATCTACATCCAATTCAAGTTCAGTCATTTCAATATTTACCTTTATCCTGTCTGTTTCATTGTATGAATCCAGAATATTTACGCACAGGTTCTGGAAATAATTTTTCATTTCAATGAATGCCAAATGCTCGCTTTGATACAGTTTTTGATGCAAGATCCCCATGGATTTTACCCTGTTTTGGCTTGATAACATGACTTCTTGCATATTGGGGTCATCTATTTTGGCGGACTGAAGAGCGAGCAATCCCGAGACTACTTCCAGGTTGTTTTTGACCCGGTGGTGGATTTCCTTAAGCAATAAAACATTTTCGTTGTTTTTTGTGGAAAGCGCGTTTTGGGTTTGTGTCAGGTCGTTGATCATGACCTTAAGTTGCTCGGTCCGTTCTTCCACAGCTTGCTCCATGGCAATAAAAAGTCTCCCATATTGATTGGTGATGTAGATATAAATACCCAATGGATAACTGATATACAGCAGGATAAGGTCCAAGTAATACAAGGTCGTGCTCAGTGAAATGATTTCAGCATTGGCCATCCTATTGACCAACAGGAATACGGAGGTACCGACTGCCCCGAATGTCACGTAAAGTGCTCCTTTGTTTTTTTCCCGGATAGCAGTCCGCATGATCACCACCATCAGAACTATGACTGCAAGGATAATTGTAGCATCAAAAAGAATAAAGTTGAATACGTTGACAAAATAATTTGCTGTCCTTAAAAGGGCCAACGAAACCAAATGCTTGGTCCAATAGAATTGTTTTATTCTAAACAGCAAGCTGAGAGAATATGGCAAAAAGCTGTAGCCCAAACCGAAAGCGGTTGAATTTAAGATCCCGCTGAAAATTGGATTGGTGAAGCCATCCAGGTCAACAAACAAAAGGATGTGTGCACAGATGGCAGCGCAAAGAAAGAAAAAGGTGATGAGTGTAATCACCAAGTAAGGCTCTTCTTTCCTGAATTTGATGTACAGCAAGACGTGCAATAGCAAAAGGATAGAAAGGACGACCACAATCACCGAGAGGGTAGCAAAACTGTTGGCATACCGAAAGTCTGAAAAGTTGGCGCGGACTTCATTCGAAAAGCCGATGTTGAATCCCAGATCTTCAGAGTAAAACCTGAAAACCTGATGGTTTTTTTTGGCCTGATGGTTTGAAAACCTGACAGCAAGGGTATGCACATCCTGTGGAGAGATTTTCAAAGGCCTGTCCCCGGCATAGTTGGGAGAATAGGTCTTTTCATTTTTGCTGTCCTGTGAAAAATTTCCATACGTGGTTACAAGCTCCCCGTCCAGGTAAATTTCTGCTGCTCCCCAAGAATAGAAATATAGTCTTTCTATTTGCTTAACTGTTTTTGGGTCGGCAGTGAAACTGATCCTCCACCATCCATATCCAGACCAAAGGCTGTCTGGCATTTGGTAGGCTTTCAGTTCGATCGGGTTTAAATTATACCAATTGCTGTCATCAAAATCCGGCCTTGCCCATTCAAGATTGTCTCCTGGTTGGTACTTCCAATTTTCTTTGAATTTTAATTCGAGCAAACCTTCCCTAAACAAACCATCCTCAAGGTGAGGTTTTTGGGCATAGCAATCTAACGTACCGAAATTGAAGATTATAAAGACGGATACAATAAAGTATAGATATTTGAATATTGAAATTTTCAAATGAATTGGGTGACGATCCATCATGATTCAAACATATAGTTATTTTTTGAAATATGGCGAGAAAAGTATAGCTTTTAGTATTGAATAATTAAAATAGGGATGGAATTGGATTGAAAAATTGGAGAATCTTTCTAAAGTGAGTTCAGGAATAT
>NZ_CDSBKL010000079.1:0-13375 GCF_977115555.1 Aquiflexum sp. | reverse complement strand
TTCATTTCTGAAATAGTAGTTTTCAAACCTTCCCAAGGGAATAATGAATTTGAAATCATTTTGGATGGGGAGCACGATACGGTTTGGGTTACCGAACAGCAGCTTGTTGAGTTATTTGGAAAAGCTAGAAGGACGATTGGTGAACACATCCGAAATATTTATAAAGAGGGAGAATTGGAAAAAGAGTCAACTTGGCGGAATTTCCGCCAAGTTCAAAAAGAAGGAGAAAGAAAAGTAAAAAGGGCGGTTTCAGCTTTCAATTTGGATGTAGTGATCTCAGTTGGATATCGGGTAAAATCACCAGTGGGCATTGAATTCAGAAAATGGGCAACCCAAAGATTGAAAGATTACTTAGTGCAGGGTTATGCCATCAACGGCGAATTATTGAGCAAACAAGGTCAAAAAATAATTCAGCTAGAAAACCAACTTGATACTTTAAGGGAAAGAACATTTGAGTCACAAAGAGTATTGACAGAAGGATTTTTGGATATTATTTCAAAGTATTCCAAATCTTTTGAATTGCTCAACAGGTATGATTCAGAAGATCTTCAGCTCGATAACCTTTCAAAAGAAATCATTTATGTCATCAACTATGATGATGTCAAGAAAGCCATTCACCAATTAAAGAGGGAATTGGTTCAGAAAGGAGAAGCCGGAGAGCTTTTCGGAAACGAGAAAGATGATTCATTCAGAGGAATATTGGGAAGTATCTCCCAAACGGTTTTTGGAGAATTGGCATATCCAACCATTGAAGAGCAAGCAGCGCAATTGTTATATTCTGTCATCAAAGGCCATGCCTTCAGCGATGGAAACAAGAGAATAGGTTCATTTCTATTTGTATGGTTTTTAGAGCAGAACAGTTATCATTTGGATAAAAGAGGAATAAGAAAAATAAATGAAAATACTTTGGTAGCATTCGCTTTGGCAGTAGCACAAAGTCTACCTGAGCAAAGAGATTTGATGATTAAACTGATAGTAAACCTAATAAAGAACTGAGTCCAACATCACCTTGGATACAGCGGGCGGTTCCGAGTAAATAGAAAGTTTAGTATCTTAAAGAAGTTCGGAGTAGGCTGGAAGGGAACGGCTTCGAAAGCCCGCCGTCTCTAAGCTGAATCCCGATAGCGGAAATGAAAACGACATCAATAACATCAAGTGAAAAATCAACAAAAAAGAAAATGAAAACACTAACAATTCTATGTATCACTACATTTTCAATTTTCTATTCTCAAACAGTACACTCTCAAAGCGTCACCAAAAATAGAGTGATTATTCTCTCTGATATTGAAGCAGACCCAGACGATGCTCAGTCGTTTGTTCGTTTGCTCTTATACGCCAACCAAATAGATATCAAAGGAATGATTGCTACGACCTCTTGTTGGCAAAAAAGCAGGGTGGCACCTGAATCCATAAAGAAAATTGTAAAGGCTTATGGAAACGTACAAGCCAATCTGAATAAGCACGAACCGGGCTTCCCAACTGAAAACGAACTTTTACTGACAATAAAACAAGGATTGGCAAAATACGGTATGCTCGGAGTCGGTAAGGGACAGGATTCAGAAGGGTCTGACTGGATAATAAAAATTCTTGAAGACAATGACCCAAGACCCCTACACATATCTGTATGGGGTGGGGCAAATACTTTGGCTCAGGCATTATTCAAATTAAAAGAAACGAAAAATGCCACGGAATTGAAGCGGCTCATTGCAAAACTCAGGGTTTACACTATTTCCGACCAGGACGATAGTGGTATTTGGATGAGAAATAATTTTCCGGATTTACACTATATAGTAAGCCCTGGTGATGATTATGGAAGTGCTACGTGGATTGCAATAAACAGTCAAATAAAAGGCATCAGTAATGAAGAAATCAGTAATAAATGGTTAGCACAAAATATACAACAAGCACACGGACACCTTGGAGCAGCTTATCCTGATGTAGCTTGGGGCATGGAAGGCGATACCCCTGCATTTTTAAATCTAATACCAAATGGGCTGAACAATCCTGAATACCCTAATTGGGGCGGTTGGGGTGGTCGTTATGAATTGTATAAGCCCGATTTCACTAAGCAAAAAAAAGGAAATTCAGGTGTTCCTTTTGAATCTGAAACAAGACCTATATGGACAAATGCAACAGACAATTACCGCCATTTCATACCAAATAACTTCGGAAGAGTAATTAAATTAGATACCACTCAGTACAACGATAATAAAGCTTCGCTATGGCGTTGGCGTGAAGATTTTCAAAACGACTTTGCAGCACGTATGGATTGGTGTGTAGCGGAATATAAAAATGCAAACCACCCACCTGTGCCAGTAATCAATCAGAAAGATGAAATTACAGTGAAATCGGGTCAGGGATTTGGCATTGATGCGTCAGATACTTATGACCCTGATGGCGACAGTTTTAGTTATTTGTGGTTTGACTATCCCGAGGCAGGTACTTATAAAAAACCCATCCAAGTTTCTCCTGAAAATTATAATAACATTTGGATAACCGCACCAGATGTGGAGAAAAAAGAAACTGTACATATTATTCTGAAAATTACAGACAAAGGAATACCTCAGTTATCAAGATACAAAAGAATCATTGTAACTATATTACCGAAATAGAATCACTTCCGCTTACATCGTATTGGCAATACCGGGGACTGCCAAATGGCACGGAGCAGTACAGCGTTTTTTAGCCGTTGTGGCCAATTGGGTTGACTCCGTGTATAGATTAACCAAGCGACAATTTTCGGCTGACAAAAAATAAAAACTGACTCTTCTCTTCTCACATTTTATAGCTCGGTGATAAATTGGACTCCACGGACAATGAAGAAAATAATTGCTTAATGGAGAAGAAACTAATCCCATTTGAACAGTTCACAATAGACACCCAATGACTAGCTGACGAAGACAAACTATCCCTACAGGATGATATCACTCAATACATCGATAATTATCCTCATGCCGGAAGAAATAAGGTCCGAGAGGCGATTCCTTTCAGAACTTTTCGTTTATGAGAAGAGCAAAAAAAAGTGGTAAACAGCCTGTATCTTTGGTTTTACCTTTCGCACAAAACAACAATGACAAATCTGGATTTAATATATGAATGAAAATATTTTATCTTAGTCTAAAATTTGAAGTATGGAAAAATCAACCAAAAAAAGTGGAATTACTCTCACCCTGATAGGAGTGTTTGCTTTAGCAGGATGTGTTTTTATTTATTCTCAAAAATCCGATTTTCTTGCCAATTCAGTAGCGGTTTTAGGAACTGTAGAAGAAACAGGAAGCTCAGGAACGGGAGATTCCAAAACTTATTCAGCCATTCTTTCCTACACAGACTTAGATGGAAATAGCAGGACATCGAGGATCATGGGAGAAGGCAGTGTAAAATACTTAGATAAGGGTGAGTCGGTTGCATTGAGGTATACTCCCGAATCCCCTGATTCGGTGGTTATAGATAGTTTTTGGGATAATTGGGGACTGGTATTGATTCTGGGCATAGTTGGACTAGTCATGCTCATAGGTGGAGTTAAATCCTTAAAAGGATAAACTGTCGCTTTAACCAAGAATAAACTTCGAGAAGCAATGTTGGTGCAGGACAGGATTGTTTAAGCACCCAAACTGCATCTGTGTAGATTCAGCTATGTATATCGTCACTTGTCATTCTATTTCATGATTATATCAAAACCCAACTGGCCACAACAACATTTTTGCACTATAGCCGGGCGACTGGTTAAATTTTAGTAATTTTAAAATACAACGTTTGGTTTCGTGGGACAACGCGCGGCTTCGGAAGCCGGCCACATCGCAAACACAAAAGTTGTGCGATACTTAAACAAAACGAAATAATGAACAACTTATCACAAGCCTTATTCAATATATGAATTTCCAAAAACTCATATTCTTCTTGCTAATCATCACTTTGGTCTGTTCTTGTAATGGTAGTGATAAGAAGAAACCTTCTAATGGAGAATATCGAGAATTTGATGATTTTTTTCAAAACATTGAAAATTTTAGTGGTAATGCATTAGTTGCTATTAAAGGGGAAATTATCTATTCCAAATCTTTTGGATACGCAAGTAGAGAGCTTTTGGCAGAAAACACTATAGATACAAAATTTCGAATTGGCTCTATTTCCAAACCTATTACTGCCATTGCAGTCATGATTCTTGTTGAGAAAGGACTTATCGATGTAAACGAGCATCTAGCTACATACCTTTCTGATATTCCAGTTACTTGGAAAGATATTACGATCCATCAACTATTGACTCACACATCAGGACTTGCGCATCAATCAGAACTTGTGGAGACAAAACATAATCTTACAATTGAAGAAACATTTGAGATTTATAAAACCCTTCCATTAATACAAGAGTCTGGTGTTGCTATGAACTACAGCAATATTGGATATTTTGTTCTTTCAATACTCGTAGAAGAAGTCAGTAATAAGCCATTTGATACTTTTGTTCAAGAAGAGGTTTTTGAAAAATTGGGAATGCTAAATTCTGGCGGAGATTACCCTAATCAATTATTAATGCAGAGAGCAGAAGGATACGAAGTTAATGTTGATGGAAATGTAGAGAATGCCGATTTTGATAATATGCTCATTAAACGAGGCGCAGGAAACATGTATTCAACAGTTGTGGACCTATCTAAACTTGGCAAAACCTTTACATCAAATATATTACTATCGGAAGAGACTTTGGTGAAAATGATGACTCCTTATGCTACAGATATAGATATGGGTAAGGACGTCAAGTACGGCTATGGTTTGGATATTATTCAAAATGATTCCATAAACATGATCTTTCATACTGGAGGAGTTTTGGGATTTCAGTCTATGTTTTTCGTATTTCCAGAAAGAGGTATAGTTATTACTGCTTGTGCTAATACAACTAAACTAAATCGTGATTGGAGAACTGATTTTCAGAAACTGGTTTACAATAGAATTTCCAAAACTGATTATAATAAGCTTTAGTATTCATTAGCGTAAAGTATTATTGCTTAGAACAATAAAAAGAAGTTGAATAGAATAGAAACTATTGTCAACAATGTATAAGCGTAATGCAGGCTGAATGGTTAAAAATGAGCTATTTTGCTCCTAAGAAGCTTTGCGGTAGGCAGAAGGTGAATCGCTCCGAAATCCCGCACTACGCTTTTACTTGACCGTTGTGTATAATTTGTATTAGATTACTAATGATGAAAAAAATCCTAAAGATTATAAAGTGGATTTTCCTATCAATCATTGGATTGATAGGAATTTTAGTAGTTGTACTTTTAATTATTGGTGTACCCAAGCCTGGATCATTGATAACGAAAAATGTTCCAAAAATTGGAATAGGAAGTGCAATATCTGTCTTATCTTCTTCTGCCGCGCCTAATTATTCGATATTGGTGGGTTTTGATAATAATCAAAATTTGTTGTTCAGAAAGCCTTATGGTTCCTTCTTTGCTAATTCAGAAACTGACTCAATTTTGCCCTTTCCGGGGATACTTCCCTATCCCGCTTACGGCAGTTCGGCACGAAGACTAAAAGATGGAACGTTTCTATATTTAAATGTAAAAAATGCTGAAGAGGATAGAGACTTATTGAGACTCAATGTTCAAACAGGGCAAACCGACACCATATTTGTTGGCAATTCATCAGTTACAGGTTTTGGCATTTCACCCGATAATTCCATTTTGCTGGTCTATAATGAAGACCACACAACCTCAAAAAACACACTTTATAAATTATCATTAGCTGATGTTAGTACCCCTAAAGAATTATGTTCATTTAAGGGTCTTGTGGAGGTGCAAGGATTTGATGCCAAGATGGAAAATGCCTATGTACTTCAATCAATTAGTGAGCAAGATGGAAAGCTTTATAGGGTAAACCTTGAAACCGGTGTAGCTGAACTGGAATTTGAAGAAGAAGGGCAAACAAAATTCTTTCATGGCACACAGTTTACATGGTACTCAAGGCACCAACGTTTTTTACAGACAAAGAATGATTCAATTGCCTACTATGTCCGTACAGGCACTTCTGGTCTTTCCAATGAATTTTCAGTAATCTGGGAGTATAACAAAAATACAAAACTGCTGACCCAACGATCTCCTGAGCTTGAAGGAGATATTGGTCATATTGCGCTCACTGCAGACGAGCGGTACCTTGTATATTATTATATGAACAAGGGGTTTGGTAAACTACTCGCTTACGACAGAATTGTGGGGAAGAATATCACCCTATATGATGATTATGAAAATCCGGTACAGGTAACCTATAGCAATCACCCCTTCCTTATTCACCCTCAGAATAATAAAGTCTACTTCTCAAAGTATTCACTAAATAGTACCGAGTTGTGTTTATTGGATATTGAACGTGCTTCTTTCAAAGTAATAGATCTTGATCATTCGGCTCCAACTAATCCTGAAATAACTTTTGAAGAATTTACGTATCCTACCACAGACTCCGTTATTGGGGTGATGGAAGGCATTCACTCATATATCTATAAGCCAAAACAAACTTCAGACAAAAAATACCCGGTACTGGTCATGTTTCATGGAGGTCCTGATGCCTATGATGAACCCTATAACATGTCGGCAGCTCAGATGACACAAAACAAATTTGCTGTAATTACGCCCAACTACAGGGGATCTACAGGATATGGGGTTTCGTTCGAAAAGTCCGATGACCAGGATAAAAGAGGTAAACAAATTGAAGATGTAAAAGCCCTTGTCGATTGGATAAAAACGCAGAAAGACCTTGACCATGAGAAAATCATTCTAATGGGAACATCATGGGGAGGCTTTATGACCATGGCGTCATTGGCTAAATATCCTGATTTATTTCTTGGAGGTATAAGCATCAATGGAGCTACTTTAGATCCTGACGCACAAAGGGAATCCGGACTGCTTGTTGGATGGGATGAAGCCGAAATTGGCGATAGGACAAATCCAGAAATAAATGCCGCCATCAGACAAGTTTCTCCCGTAACAAATGCGCAATTTATAAGCAAGCCACTGTTAATGTATCAAGGTGCAAGAGATGCAAGGGTCTCGGTTGAATCGGCAAGAAAAATTGTGAAGGCAATCGAAGAAAACGGAGGTAACTTATGGTATATAGAAGCTTCCAGTGCAGGACATACGGGAGATGGCCAAAGTCCTTTAGAGGGTATTTATCTTTTTTCTGCAATAATGCAGTTTATGGACGAACTCATGGAAGAGTAAAACTGTACACCACAATGTATATAGCGCATTGAAACGCGCCATATACTAGCCATTATAGCCAATGACAGGACAAAAGGCCTGCAAATTAATCGTCCGAAATTCCAAGAACAAAACCTATGTTTTTTATTTTTGTTACTTCGACAAAAACCAGGAGTTTATCATTAAGAAAATTCATCCAACATTAATTTTTTGGAAAGGGGATAAAACCTTTATATCCAATTAGTTTTGCGAATCCACCTACTACTTTTGCCATAATCTTTTGAGCAGGTATTGGTGGTCCAACCACAAACAACTCGCCATAATATTCGTTCAAAATTGCGGAAAACTGCAAGGTACCCGGTAATCCGGTTTTCTTATTGCATTTGCCTTGTACGTCTAAGGAGTATAAGGTTTCCAGAAAGTCCTCTGTTCTTAGTGCCGGTCTTAATTCAAAAATGGCTACTACCTCTTCACTGCCCTCATTCGCCCATTTATGAGCAGTATTTGGCCTGACAGTAAATTTTTCCCCCTTCTTCAAAATTCTCTTTTCTCCATCACAGGTTACACTCAATTCACCACTCACGACTTCGAAACTCTCGCTTTGGGCCGGATGATAGTGTAATGGTGGTCCTTCTCCACCTGGCTTGCACCAAAATTTGAATTTCAATAATTCAGCTTTGGAGTCTTCTGATGTAACTAAGAATTGACACTTATCACCAAAGGTTTTGTTTTCGATTACCTGATTTGTCTTTGCCATGGTTCGCTTTTTAAGTTTAACAATTAGGTCAGTGACCCAAAGTTAATACTTTATTTGAAAAAAATAGTACAATGACCTATTTATTTTATATCTTTACATTCACTATGAGCAATAGAAGAGCAGATATATTGGAAACAGCCCTCGAATTATTTAATGAGAAGGGAATTGATGGTGTTACCACACGGGATATTGCAAAAAAAATAAAAATCAGTTTGGGAAATCTGACTTACTATTTCCCTGCCAAAAGTGATATAGTATATGCATTAGTGGAAGAATGGGGAAAGGCTGTTGACAAGGCACTTTCCGACCATACAGATACAAATATGAATGCTTTGACCGATTATTTTTACCAGGTTAAAATTGTTTTCGAAACTCAACTAAAATATAAATGTATTTTGCAAAAACGCTATGGTGAAATAATTAACTCATTTCCGGAAGCGCAAAAATATTTGAGTGATTTTTTAAAAATCCGATTTGATTCGTGGGAGCAACTTAACAAACAACTGGTAAATGAAGAATTGGCAAGAAAGGAATTGGTTACAGAATCACATGCTCTAAGTGCCATGTTAAATATTCTTGTCATATTCTGGCAACAGGAATTTTTAATTTACTTCCCTGAGCTAACTGACGCTCAAAAGGTCGAAAGAGCACTCGCTATTACTTTCCAAGCTTATAAACCATACTTAACAAAAAAGGGTATCGATATTCTAGAGCCAATATTGGTCAAAATAGACCATTACTAATAGTAAATCCGCTATCTGAACCATGACAACAATTAGCAGGAACCCGGGAGCCTTCCTTCCAAAGGACAAACCATTCAACATCCACTAAACGCAATACCGGGGACTGCCAAATGGCAGGAAGCAGTACAGGGTTTTTTAGCCGTTGTAAGTAAACTGAAAGAACTATGAAAAAAAGAGGTCCAATTTTAGACTATTTTAAAGAAATCACTATCGTGGTTATAGGGGTGTTGATTGCCGTTTCTATAGGCAACTACAAAGAAAGGGTGGACAATGAGAAATACATTGAAAAAGCTTTATTGGCATTAGAAAATGACATCAAGTTGAGCCAAGCAGATATGGATACTGTATTTAATCGGCATCTTGAGCTTTTTGAAATACTTCGTGAAAAGTTAGAGGGAAGCGAGCCTATAGACCCCGAATTAACACTTGGTGAATTGATCATAAATTCCGGGGGATTTCAAGTCGCAGTTAGTAAAAGTATAAGCTTGAGATTTTTCATCAATCATAGAGCAGAGCTATTGGAGTATGATATTATATCGAAGCTTTTAGACATTGAAACTCAATCAGAGTTACTCCAGTTAAAAACCAGAAGATTAACCGACTTTGTCTATGAAAATATTAACAAAGGTGGTGAGGAGGTCATTATAAAGTTGGCCTATTTTTTAAATGATATCCTTGACAGTGAAAATGCTCTTTTGGAATCTTATTCAGAGTTTTTAGATAAGAACCAAAAGAAATTGGAGAACGAAAAGGAATAAAGCCTACCTACAATCGAGTAGACCGCCGTGAGCTATACGGCCACAGTGGGCCTACGCTACGGCGCACAAGTCTCACACCACTTCCGATAGCTACCTTAGTTTTGATCAGTTGTATTAAACCAAGAACGGTCGTATAATTAAAAACCTGTCAGCGATCCATCGATAGCCTTTGTAGAGAACTATCCTGATATCAGTAACTGATAGCTTTAAAGAACCAAGACTTTATTTACCAATCAAGGCATACACAATGTACATGACCATCATATCGGCTAAACGCCGCAAAGCCGCATGTATTAACCTTTGTGCTTCATTAAATTTAAAATTTCGCTGACTATTCAGATAAGGAGTCATTAATATTTCCACAAAGATTTGATAACATAAAAAGTTTTTATCAAGCCCTTCTATTTAGTATTTTCTCAAAAATTTGAACTATGAAAAAGTACTTTAAATTGATGCTTTTCTTACCATTTTTAATGGCTTTCCAATGTGAAGAGAATGATCCTGCTCCGCTTGATAGGCTCGAAGAGACTGGATTATTTGGTCGTTGGGAAATACAGGATGAAGTATTGAATGGAGTTATCTCCGACATGTTGCCCAGGTGTTGTGAGTTTTTGGAGTTTGAACCTGATGATAATGTCAGTGATTATTTTGGATTGTTAACATACAAGGGAAATGGCTTAGTAAACAGTGGTACATTCGAAGTAGACATTATCAATCAGACCGTAGTATTCATTGATGATGACAATGATGAATTTACATTTGAATTCGAAGTAGACCAAGGTCAAAAACAACTTACAATTGACTATACTGAAGGCGGAGCGAATTATACCCAGACTTGGATTAAAATATATTAAAAACAGAATTATCCAGCGATGAAAATAATTCGATTAATATGAGCTTTCATTTTGACTCAATGCATATTCTCCTGGACATCTGACCCAATAACTAGCTACAACCACTTTAATATCGAAAATCAATCGTCTATTAATTTGTATTACAACACAGGTTCTGGACTTGATGAGCGGATAATTGAAATCCCACGTTTCAATACAATAGAAATTGAAGAGGCAGCTTTCGATGGCGATAGACTTATACTTATAGCTGCGGAAGAATTTTTTACACAGACTGAGGAAGAAATTTATTTATGGAAGGAAACAAACGGAGGTTTTATTGAAGTTTTACTATTGAAAACATCAGAATTTTTTAACTGGGAAACTGAAAAGGTGAATGGTTTTACGTTCAATCACACTTTGCAGGTAACTGACGAATTACTCAATTAGATAATAAATATTAATACAATTATATTGAGAAACATATGAAATCTTGAAAGCACAATACATGGTTTAGTGCATTAGGGTTTCATAGGTTTTTGAACGTTGGTAGCAAATTTTGAAAAATGACAACAAAACCATTAATAGACTATTTTGAAAAACATCTTCCTTTAAGCGAAGAAGAAAGGTCTATTGTAGGCAATTATTTCAAAGAGCGAAGAGTTAAACGAAGGCAATTCATCCTTCAGGAAGGCGATATTTGTAAGCACAATACTTTCATTGTCGAGGGTTGTTTCCGAATGTACTTGGTTGATCAAAAAGGTAGAGAGCATAATCTGCAATTTGCCGTAGAGCATTGGTGGATAGGCGATATAGGGAGCTTCCATTCTGAGGAACCAAGCAAACTACACATAGAGGCATTGGAGAATTCCATTATACTTCAAATCAAAAAAGAAGATCAACTAAAACTCTTTGTAGACTTTCCTAAATTCAATCGAATTTTTAGGGTTCTTGCCGAAAATGGGATGGTGAGTCTACAGAATAGAATACTTCAAAATATCAGCTCCACTGCAGAGGAACGCTATCTGGACTTCCTGGACAGATATCCTTATTTCTTCAATCGAATTTCTAATGTTCAAATTGCTTCTTACCTGGGCGTAACCCCGGAGTTCCTAAGCACCATACGTAAGAAAATCAGCAAATCTTAATCTACATTAAGATTCTTTCTTAATCTACCTTAAAGGTGAATCTGCTTCACCTACTCCATTTTTGTATTGTTGTTAAACTTAAAAAAAATACACGATGGAAAATAAAATAATTGCAGTCGTAGGTGCGACCGGTCAACAAGGAAAAGCAGTGGTAAATGCTTTAATAAAGGATGGCTCATTTAAAGTACGAGCTATTACCCGGAATCCCAATAAATACCAAGATAAGGTTGATGAAGTGGTAAAAGCTGATTTAACAGACCTTGAATCTTTAACTAATGCATTTAAGGGTGCTCACGGTGTTTTTGTGGTTACCAATTTTTGGGAAGGTGCGGATGAAATTGCACAGGGAAAAGTTGCTATCCAAGCAGCAAAAGATGCCGGAGTAAATCATTTTATTTGGTCAACATTGCCGGATGTTGAGAACATAAGTAAGGGACAATTTGATGTACCCCATTTTACAGGCAAAGCAAAAGTAGATGAATTGGTAGAAAATGCCGGGTTCGAAAACTACACGTTTGTTCAGCCGCCTTTTTACTTTCAGAATTTTATTGGCATGATGGGGCCTCAACCCAAAGAGGACGGAAGCAAGGGATGGACTTTGCCAATCGACCCGAACAAAAAAGTAATTCACATGGCAGATATCAATGATTTGGGTAAAGTGGTGGCAGGAGCATTTTTAGCCCCTGAGAAGGTAGGCAAAGGAAGTTATCTGTCATTGGCGACTGATTTGTACAGTTTTAATGATGTGCTTGCTGCCTACAAGTCAAATGGCAAGGAGTACAGCTTCACTCAAGTTCCCGGAGAGGTATTTTCTACCTTTTTTCATGGAGCAGGAGAAATTGCTCAAATGCTAGCATACTTTGAAGCTTATACCTATATGGGACCGGGGGCTGAACCGCAAATTGAGTTAGCCAAAGAAATGGCTACCGGTGAATTCATCGCTTTGGATGAATGGATCAAACAAAATGCACAGTAAAATGAAAATAATTGGAATAGCATTTTTAGCCATTGTTATGATGGCTTCGTGCAACGAAAACAATGATCAAGAATCAACAAATTATTCAGCAGAAAACTCAGAAATCATGGAAAAACAAGAGAAACAAAAAATAGAGGCACTATTAAGTGAGTATGAAAAGTCATTGAACACATCAGATGCAAAATTAGCTCAATCACTTTACACGAAGGATGGGATCTTCATGCCAACAGAAGCACCGTCAGGAATTGGTTCAGAAGGTATTTTGAAGTCATACGAATATGTATTTTCTCAAATTCAACTGAACATTGAGTTCTTTATTGAAGAAATTCAAGTGGAGGCAAACATGGCTTTTGCCATAACAAGCTCAAAAGGCACTACATTGATCCATGCGACCGGGGATATCATTCCAGAAGCAAACAGAGAATTATTTGTCTTTGAAAAAGTGAATGGAGAATGGAAAATTGCCCGATATATGTTTAACAAGACTGAACCAAGAAAATAAAAAAACTAGCTACAACATTGTATAAAAGTAAAATCAGGCTATAAGTTTATTGAAGGGTCAGATCAATTAAACAATTCGGTAGCGGTTTGAAAGTGAAATACTTTTAAGCCGCTACTGTTTTTATACCCGACCATTTCCCCAAAAAAAACCCTACAAATTCAACCAGTAAGTCATCTTGAATACCAAGGCGCGTGATTTTGAACCACCGAATTGAATAAACCCTTCCTGACTTTCAGCGAGGTAATTGTCCGTATAAACCAAGAAAAAATCCGAAACCGGCGCAAATCTCCACTGCAAACGGGAATTGATATTTACGTTATCGATTTGACTATTGTATTGGACAAAAGTAGTCCAAAAGAGTGATTTGCTGAAGGTAAAATCAAACCTTGGACCGATTAGAAAAAGGTTCGCGTCATTATATGGATCGGGCAAGCGGATGCCATTGTACGCAAAATCGATACTGGTAAAACCCAATGGCTGATA
>NZ_CDSBKL010000078.1:0-13448 GCF_977115555.1 Aquiflexum sp. | reverse complement strand
GGAATCAAAACAACAATAGAATATCATTAAAACTTAAAATATATCATAAACCTTTTAACGTAATCGCTTATGCAACATCCTTCTTAATCCCCCGATCCATGACCCATGGATCTGTTTGAAAAGCAAAAAAAGTAAAAACAATTAGTAAAAAACAAAAAACAAAAAGTAAAACAAACTCTAACAAATTTTTAATTTTAAAAACAACAACAAAATGAAAACAATTCTTAAATCACTCGTAATTGCAATTTTCTTTGTAGGCGTAGCTTCTACTTCTTATGCACAAAAAGCTGCTACAGCTCCTGCTTCTGCCGAAATCCTTCAGGATTTGACCATCACTTTGGATGGAACTTTAAATGCCATCAATTTTGGTAGAGTATCGTCTACTACTCCCGGTGCCATTGTTTTGGATGCAAATACTGCTGCAAGTAATGTCAACACAGGTACTGTTACCAATGTGGCTAGGTTTGACCTTGGCGGTGCAAATGGAGGAGTAACTGTATTCTATGATCCTACTGTAAGTTTGATATCAGGTGGTGGTTTGACCATTGTAATGACACCAGAAGTGGTTGGTGACGCAGTAGAAACAAACAGAGCTACAGCTGTCGGAATTGCAAGCGGTTCGACTGTGACTTTGGCAGACAATGCTTACTTCATCTGGGTAGGTGGTTCTCTTCCAGCACTTACTGCTCAAGGAGTTGGTACTTATACCGGTACTTTCAACATCAGTGCAGAATATAACTAGGATTAATCAATTCAAGCCGGCGGTTACCCCGCCGGCTTATATAACTCTTCAATTTTATGAAAAAGATATTTCTAGCTTTATCAGTAAGCTTATTTCTGTTTTTGGCTGTGCCTGCTATGGCGCAGATTTCCATTGCACCTACTTCGGTTTTTTTGGATGAAAATGGAATTGCTTCCCTTTACATCACCAATCCTTCTGAGATTATCCAAGAAATCAGTGTAAGTTTTATATTCGGATATCCCGGGAGTGATGATTTGGGAAATCTGATCATGGTCTATGGGGACAGTATCAAAGACAAGCAATATGGATTGGGAGACAGATTGAGGGCATTTCCCCGTACTTTCGTCTTGGCACCGCAGCAGCAGCAGACAGTTAGGTTACAGTTGAGACCTGACCGTTCTTTACCGGCCGGAACGTATTTTACCCGTGTCAAAGTCACTTCAAACAACCAAGCCCAAGATGTGGATCAGGTTGTAGAAACTGAGGTTTCTACCCAGATCAATTTCAAATTTGACCAAGTGATTGCTGCATTTTACAAAAACGGACAGACAAGTACAGGTCTTGAAATCGGCGATGTGACTACATCAATGGAGGATGGTAAGATCAGAGCTATTGCTGATTTTGTCACTACCGGCAATTCACCGTTTCTTGGAAGTATCTCCGCTACTCTAAAAGATGCCTCAGATAAGACTGTATCCCAAAAAGAAGAAACTGTAGCTATGTATTTTTCGGGAAAGAAAGGAATTGATGTCAGTATTCCCGAAGGTTTGGCCTCAGGAGAATACCAGCTTGAACTTCAATTTGAAACCAAAAGGTCGGATATACCTTCTTCGGATTTGGTACAAAGCCCTCCGATAAGCAAAAGAATTTTCGTCCGTATTCCCTGATTCCAAAATTACCATCAAGTAATTTTATTTCAATTAAATATTTATCTCGCTCTTTTTAATATAATATTTTGGCTTACCAATTTCCTTTTATTGAACCCATTAAATTAAAGGGGGTTCTTTCGATGCTTTTGATAGTTTTTTTGGTGTGTTTATCCAAAACTGCAGAAGCACAGCAAGAACCTGATGGCGAAGCCATGCTTACTTTTTCCTATCCTTCCCTGGGACAGGCATATCTGAATGTGGTGTTTTTTGATAACGTGCCCTACCTGCCTTTAGGTGAAGTATTGAGCATGTTGTACATTGGTAATGAGAAAACAGACAATGGAAAGGGACTTCAGGGATTTTTTCCCAATAAAAATGAGAAATGGCTGATTGATCCCCTATTGGGATTGGTGACTATAAAGGGGAATAGGGAGACCCTTCCTGCCGATAAGTTTTATATGGGAGCAACAGACATTTATCTTCACCCTGACTATTTTTCGAGAATTTTTGGACTTAATTTTTTGGTAAACTTCAATGCGCTGTCCTTAAACCTTACTGCAGAATACCCACTCCCCATAGATGAGAGGCAGAAAAGAGAAGCTTTAAGAAGGAAACTACAGCAATCAGCAGCCAATAAAGATTTATCAGATGCCCCACTGCTTCACGGTAGGGATAGAAAGCTGTTTGCACCCGGGATGTTGGATTATAATCTCAATTATAATTATGGAGATGGAAGTCAAAACCTTGGGATTTTGTTGAATGCTGGAATGGAATTTATGGGAGGTGATTTGCAGGGATTGTATTCGGGAACAGTTCAGGAAGGAAGTCTTTTCTCTTCCTTTTCAGGTGCAAGGTGGCGTTATGTTTTGCCGGGAGGTCTTCTGCCCGATAAGAATGCCGGCATGACAGGAATTTCCGTAGGGCAAATCAATACCACGGGACTCAATAATTCAGTAGGAATTTTGGGTGTTGGAATTACCAATAATCCAGTGATTCCGAGGATGAAGCTTGATGTTTTTGTCATAGATGGCTACACAGAGCCTGATTCTGAGGTAGAGCTCCTGATCGGTGGTCAATTAGTAGATTTTTTGAGGGCGGATGATGTCGGATATTACCGGTTCAATGCTCCTATTACTTTTGGCGTGGTCCGTCTTGCTATCAGGATTTATACCCCTCAGGGGGAAGTCAAAATTGAGGAAAGACAATTGCAGATTCCTTTTACTTTTTTACCCAAAGGATTTGTGACTTATAATATTCAAGGCGGGATAGCAGAATCTAGCCTTGACAGTTTGGATAAGGAACTTATCGGGCATGCAGATATCGCTTATGGGATTACCAATGCACTGACAGTAAGGGCAGGTGTAGACAATGGTGCTGTTTTTGGGAGAAATATTACCTATGGTGTATTCGGGCTTTCGGCAAGAATTTTACAGCAATACCTCCTCAATGTGGATGTGTTGCCTGACAGGTATTACCAAGCTTCGGCTTCGGTGTTTTATGCCAACAATACCAGCATCAATGCCCAATTTACCGAATTTGTTCCCGAATCAGAATTCAACCTAGTTGGTCAGCTGAGAGAGGCAAACCTCAATGCATTTTTTCCTTTCAAAACCTTTGGGAGATTTTCGGGATTCAGAATCACCGGGGAAAGACAGTGGTACGAAAGCGGTTTTAGGACCAATTACCAAACAGATTTCAATACCCAGATCGGAAGGGTAGTGGCAAGGGTCAACTATCGCGCCCGAATCAGTGGTCTCAAGGATACAGGAACCGGCATCGAGCCGCCTAATCTATACAATGCTATAGGCCAATTTACCGCCTCGATGACTTATACCCTTAAAAGGGATCCAAGTGTGCCGGTATTTGTCAGGGGCATGTTTTTCAGGGGTCAATATAGGTATGATACCTATAATAAAACTCCGATATCATATAATTTCATGTTGTCTCAGACACTCTTTAAAATGGGAAGGCTTACCATGGGTTATGAAATGGATGCGATCAGAAAGAAAGGTCAGTTTCAGTTGGGATTCCTTTATGATTTTAGAGGTTTGAGGACCTCAACACAGTTTGCGGCAAGCAGGAATTCTTATGCAGCGCAACAGGCAATTACAGGTTCACTTGGCATTGATCCTTCGGGATATATTTTACCTGACAACAGAGACCAAGTGACTAGGTCAGGTGTCGCTGTTCGTTTGTTTATAGACCAGAATGAAAATGGAATCTTCGATCAAGGTGAGGTTATGATTCCGGCCAAAGCTGTGAGATTGGACCGCTCCGCCAACATGATACTCGGTTCAGATGGCATTCTTAGGATTACCCAATTACAGGCCTACTGGAAATACCAAATGGAAGTTGATATCAATGCCCTTCCTAATCCAAACCTCGCCCCTAAGGTGAAGCGCTTCACTTTTGTGGCTGAACCAAACAGGTACAGAAGCATCGACATCCCGCTGTACCAGACAGGAATCATTGAGGGTTTTGTATTGGTTGATCACAATGGCAAAGAAGAAGGTTTGGGTGGATTAAGGTTAGTCCTTGAAAAACTTAATGACAGTGAACCTTTGCAGCTGTTGCGAACATTTACAGATGGAGGCTTCTATGTTTTTGGCTTGATGCCCGGAAAATACAGACTTCATGCCGATCCCAAGCAGTTGGAGTTCATGAACGTCACCTCCGAACCTGGAATTCTGGAATTTGAAATCAAA
This sequence comes from Aquiflexum sp., assembly GCF_977115555.1. Lineage (NCBI taxonomy): Bacteria > Pseudomonadati > Bacteroidota > Cytophagia > Cytophagales > Cyclobacteriaceae > Aquiflexum > Aquiflexum sp. The sequence continues at coordinate 9,132 of NZ_CDSBKL010000078.1, read as the reverse complement.
GCCTTGGCTGATGGAGATTACCTGGAGAATCTGAATTTTAAGCTTAGATATAAAAAAGAGTAGCCCTTAACTTTTATTTAGGGTTGGAGAATCCTATTTTTTGAAATGAGGTTAATGAATGCATAGAATGGGGCAATCAAATTTGAAAAAAAAGACCCATCACATTCTTTCGAATGAATGGGTCCAAAAATGATTGAATTGATTTTTACTTTGTCCTCTCGACACTCACCTGATCTAAGCCTCTTTTCTTCAAAAGGGCATCAATCTTTGGTTCAGAGCCACGGAAGTTGACATACATTTTCATAGGCTCATCGGTTCCCCCTCTTTCAAGGATTTCTTTTCTGAAGGCCAAAGCTTTTTCAGGGTTGAAGAGTTCTGTTTCCTTAAATGCCTGGAAAGCATCTGTATCCAATACTCCTGACCAGATATAGCTGTAATAGCCTGAAGAATAACCTCCTGCAAAAATGTGCTGAAAATAAGTGCTGCGGTATCTTGGGATGATTTCGCCCATCAGTCCGATTTTTTCCAAAGATGCTTTTTCAAAATCATTGGCACTTCCTACGATTTCCTTTTCTTGGGTATGGTAGTCCAAGTCCAAAAGCGAGGCGGCTAAATACTCTGTTGTGGCAAATCCCTGTCCGAATGTTCCGGAATTTTTGAGTTTTTCGATCAGTTCATCAGGGATTGGTTCGCCTGTTTTGTAGTGGATAGCATATTGCTTCAAGACAGTCGGTTCGGTTGCCCAGTTTTCCATTATCTGTGAAGGCAACTCGACAAAATCCCTCGGAACGGAAGTGCCTGCAAGACTTCTGTACTGCACATTGGACAATAATCCGTGAAGAGCATGTCCAAACTCATGGAAGAAAGTCGTCACTTCATCGAAGGTCAACAAAGCCGGAGCATCTCCTGTTGGCTTGGAGAAATTACAGACAATGGAAATGACAGGTGCTTTTCTGACGCCATCGATGGTTTGCTGTGGACGGTAAGAAGTCATCCAGGCACCGCCTCTTTTGGAAGCTCTTGGATGGAAATCCATGTATAAAACCCCCACATGTGTTCCATCCGCTTCTTTTACTTCATAGGCTTTGGCATCAGGATGGTAGGTTGGGATATCTTTGATTTCTTCGAAAGTCAATCCAAACAGGTTTTTGACAACCATGAAAACACCTGCCTGCACTTTGTCCAAAGCGAAGTATGGCTTCACTTCCTGCTCGTCAAGGTTGAATTTCTGCTGACGGAGTTTTTCTTCGTAATACCTCCAGTCCCAAGGCTCAATGTTGAAATCCTTTCCATCTGCCACAACGATCGCTTGCATTTCATCTTTTTCCTGTTTGGCTTTAGCCAATGCAGGAGTCCAAAGTTGGTTCAAAAGGTTGTAAACCTGATCTGAAGTTTTGGCCATAGACTCTTCCAAGACATAATCTGCATGGCTTTTATAGCCGAGCAATTGGGCTTTTTCTCTTCTGAGATTTGCCATTTCTACCAAGATGGCTTTGTTGTCCTTGTCGTTGTCATGGTTGGCGCGGCTTTGGTAAGCTTCCCAAATCTGCTTCCTCAATTCTCTGTTTTCAGCATATTGGAGGAAAGGCATGATGCTCGGATTCTGAAGCGTAAATAGCCATTTCCCTTCTTCACCAGCTGCCTTTGCGTCTGCTTTTGCAGCTTCTTTGAGCTCGTCAGGAAGTCCGGCAAGGTCTGCCTCATTATCAATAAACATTTTGAAAGCATTGGTTTCTGCCAATAGGTTTTGTCCAAAAGTAAGGCTCCATACAGACATTTTGGAATTGATGTTTCTCAGTTTTTCCTTGTCTGCTTCATTCAGATTGGCGCCGTTGCGTACAAACGATTTGTAGGTTTTTTCAAGGAGTTTTTGCTGCTCACCATTGAGGCCTAGGTTATCTTTGTTTTCCCAGATGGTTTTGACCCTTGCAAAAAGCTTTTCATTCAGACTGATATTGTCCGAGTGTTTGGAGATTTCAGGAGCCAATTCTTTGGCTATGGCCTGAAGTGTATCGTTGGTGTTGGCGGAGTTGAAGTTGTAAAATACCGTAGAGACTTTGGCCAGCAATTCACCGGATTTTTCCATTCCCTCAACGGTATTTGCAAAAGTCGGCTCTTCGGGGTTATTGACGATGGCATCGATTTCTGCCTGCTGTTGTTTGATTCCTTCCAAGATAGCAGGGGAAAAATGCTCATTTTTGATTTTGTCAAAAGGAGGGACTTCAAAAGGCGTATCGTACGCTTCAAAGAATGGATTCATATTTTCAGTTTTTTCTTCTTTTGTACCGCAGGCATAGAGCAAAGCTCCGGAAGCTGCAAGTGCAATAATTGTTTTTTTCATAGGACCATACATTTGGGTTCGCCTGCAAATATATGTAAAAATCGCTAGGGGTTTTTTAGGTATACCAATTGAAAAAAAAGGGATGACAACTCGAATTGGAACCAATATGTATTTTATATAGGTTTCATATTTTTTAATAATAGACTAATTTTGAAAACTCAAAGGAATCAGTAAATCATTTAAACCAATCAAAGTGTCAAAAAGAACCATCAAAGTAGGCATGGTGCAAACATCTTGTTCCAGTGACCTCTCAAACAATATGGCAAAAGCCATTGCGGGAATCCGTGAGGCGGCAGCCAAAGGTGCACAGATCGTATGTTTGCAGGAGCTTTTCGGTTCACTGTACTTCTGTGATGTGGAAGACCATGACAATTTCAAATTGGCTGAGTCCATCCCCGGTCCTTCTACCCATACATTTTCCTCATTGGCAAAAGAATTGGGTGTAGTCATCATCGCTTCTCTTTTTGAAAAGAGAGCGGAAGGTTTGTATCACAATACGACCGCAGTTTTGGATGCTGATGGGACATACTTGGGAAAATACCGCAAAATGCATATCCCTGACGATCCGGGGTATTACGAAAAGTTCTATTTCACTCCCGGCGATATGGGCTATAAGGTTTTCAAAACCAAAGTCGGAACCATCGGTGTATTGATCTGTTGGGACCAATGGTATCCTGAAGCAGCGAGAATCACTTCCCTGATGGGAGCAGAAATCCTCTTCTATCCGACTGCAATCGGTTGGCACAAGGAGGCAACCAAAGAAACCAATGATGAACAATATCAGGCTTGGCAAACCATTCAACGTTCCCATGCCGTTGCAAACGGCGTTCCTGTAGTCTCTGTCAACAGGGTAGGAACAGAAGGGAATCAGCAGTTCTGGGGAGGATCTTTTGCGACCAATGCATTTGGAAGGATTTTGTACCAAGCTGACCATACGGCCGAGGAAGTGCATGTCCAGGAACTCGACATGGAAAATTCCGATCGCTACCGTACCCATTGGCCATTTTTGCGTGACAGACGCATAGATTCATATTCTCCGATCCTTAAGAGATTCATTGATGAAGACTAATTACAGTGCTGCAGACATATTTGAAATGGCCCAATCAGGGAAAAAGACACCTGCTGAATTTGGGTATTATTTCCCCGCTGAATTTGCGCCACATCAAGCGACTTGGCTGAGTTGGCCTCACAAAGAGGAATCATGGCCCGGAAAAATTCACACCATATTTCCTGCTTATGCTGAGTTTATCAAATATGTAACTTTGGGAGAAGAGGTGCATATCAATATAAAGGATGAGGCGATGAAGACATTTGCTTTGGAACATTTGCAGGCTGCAGGTGTTGACCTTGGCAAGGTTTTCTTCCACCTTTTCCCCACCAACGATGCATGGTGCAGAGATCATGGCCCTGCTTTTTTGATCAATCCCGAAGCCGCTCAAAAGAAGGTTTTGGTAAAATGGAATTACAATGCCTGGGGAGACAAATATCCTCCCTATGACCTTGACAATCAGATTCCGATCAAAATCGCTGATTTTAGAAATATTCCCTGCTTTCGTCCAGGAATAGTCATGGAAGGAGGTTCTGTGGAATTCAACGGAAAAGGAACTTTGTTGACTTCTGAGGCTTGCTTACTTAATCCAAATCGCAATCCTCACTTATCCAAAAAGCAAATCGAGGAATTTCTTAGAGGATATTACGGAGCAGATAATATCCTATGGCTGAAAGATGGCATCATCGGCGATGACACTGATGGGCATATCGATGACTTGACCCGCTTTGTCAATGAAGATACTGTCGTCACAGTAGTCGAGCATGATAAATCAGATGAGAATTACACTCCTCTCAAAGAAAATCTGGAATTGCTTCATGAATTGAGGTTGGAAAACGGCAAACAGATGAATATTATAGAGCTTCCGATGCCCTCTGCCAAATACTATGAAGGCCAAAGACTTCCTGCCTCCTATGCCAATTTCTATATCGCTAACCATGCAGTGGTAGTTCCGACTTTTCAAGACAAGAATGATGAAAAGGCATTGCAAATTCTGACCTCATGTTTTCCGGACAGGAAAGTTGTCGGTGTGAATTCTTTAGACCTGATTTGGGGTTTGGGTTCATTCCATTGCCTCAGTCAGCAAGAACCACTCGTTTAGATTTTGTTGTCAGATATAAAATGAAATCCCAAGTCAAAAGCTTGGGATTTTTTTTAATCCAAATCTACGAATACTTCATCAAGGTCAAGTTTGAATCCGGAGATACATTTTGATTCCACAATATCTCCTACTGTAAAAAGTTTGGAGGGAACATATTTTCCATTTACCAAGGTATAAATCAGGAGTGAATATTCGTTTGGATGGATGATCCAATATTCTTTGACTCCGCTTTCTTCATAGACTTCGTATTTGTTTTTGAGATCTTTTTTATTGTTTCCGGGAGAAAGAATCTCCACAATCAGATCAGGTGAACCGATACATCCCAAGTCATCCAATTTACTTTTGTCGCAAATCACACTGATATCAGGCTGTACAACGGTGAATATATCTTCATTCTTTTTTGACTTGACAGGAAGCCGCACATCAAAAGGGGCTGAAAAAACATCACATTTATGGTTTTCTAAATGTTGATATAATTTATAAAAAATTTTTCCTGAGACCTTTTGATGAATTCTTCTTGGTGCGGCTGCTGCAGATTTGAAAATTTTTCCTTTGATAAGCTCCACCATTTCATCAAATTCCCAAGTCAAATAGTCTGCATAAGTATACATGCCATATTCAGAAGATGGTTCCTCGACTTTACTTTGGTTTTCTGAATTTGGATCAAAGGTTTTCATTCAACTAAGTTAAGAAAATGATTGTAGTTGAAAAAGTTTATCTATGAAGTTTCTTTTGACAAGGACCGGTAACCTGAGATTATTGGATTTAATTTTTCGAAGGTAAAAAACCTATTGGCTACCAAATTTTCTTCCGTTACTTTTATACCCAAATCAAAACCTTGTAGAGATGAAGTTGGTGAAATTGTCTTTAGCCGTTGTTGTTCTTTTCAATCTAGTTTGCTTCAAGGGCATTGCGCAGCAAAAAGAACAATATGTAATCCTGATTTCTTTGGATGGTTTTAGACACGATTATGTTGAAAGGTTCAAACCCGAAAACCTTTCCAGATTTATTCAAAACGGAACTGCAGCCGAAGCACTGATTCCGTCTTTTCCTTCAAAAACTTTTCCAAACCATTACACCATAGCCACCGGGATGAAACCTGAAAACCATGGTTTGGTTGACAATTCTTTCTATGAACCGGAAAAAGGTTTGGTTTATTCTATGGGGAACAGAGATATAGTTGAGGATGGGTATTGGTATGCAGGAACACCTATTTGGGTTTTGGCAGAGCAAAATGGAATAAAAGCGGCGAGTTACTTTTTTGTTGGTTCGGAAGCACCTGTACAGGGAGTCCGGCCGAGTTATTATTTCAGCTATGATGGTGCAGTTTCTAATTTGACCAGGATTTCCAAAGTATTTGAATGGCTTCAGCTTCCGGAGGCGGAAAGACCAAGAATGATAACGCTTTATTTTTCTGACATGGATGATGTCGGGCACCGGTATGGACCTGATAATGATGCCCAAATCGGTGCAAGACTTGAAAAGTTGGACAGAGAACTCGGTGCCTTGTTTGAAGGATTGAAAAGCTTTGATCTGGACATCAATGTATTTATTGTTTCAGACCATGGTATGACCAATATTCCCAAAGGGAATCTGTTGAATCTGGATCAAATCACCGAGGGCATCAACGCTAGGGTGGTGAACAATGGGGCATTGGCCCACCTGCATTTGGAAAATAAAGAAGAGCAGGAAAAGGTCTCCAAAGAAATGAATGACAAAGCGGAGCATTACAAAGTAGTTCGCGTAGCCGATAAAGAATATTACAAGAATATAGAAAAGTATAAAAACCGCTTTGGGGACTTGATCATTATCCCGGATCTGGGTCATTACCTGACCACTTCCAAAGGCATGGTTTCCTATCAAAATAGGTCTGCTATGTTCAAAACAGATGTTTTTGGAGAGCATGGATTCAGCCCGGAGTATGAAGACATGCGGGGAATCTTTTATGCAAATGGACCAATGGTAAAAAGTGGAAATCTTATCCCGGCTTTTGAGAATATCCACGTTTATCCTTTGTTGGCGACAATTTTGGGATTGCCTATTCCTGCTGAAATAGATGGTAAACTTGAGGTATTGCAGCCTATTTTGAAAGAAAAGTAATGGATCGAAAAGAGATTGAGAAAAGGGAAGATGTATCACTTTTGGTTCGGAGTTTTTATGCGAGAATCAGAAAGCACGAATCTTTAGGCCCTATTTTCAATAGCATAGTACAGGATTGGGAATCACATTTAGAAAGGCTGACTGATTTTTGGGAAATGATTTTGCTGCAGACCGGTCCCGGCGCAGGGAAATTCAGTCCGGTTCCTGTTCATAAAGAAGTTGATTCAAAAACCGGAAGTGCAATCACACAAGTACATTTTGGCAATTGGCTGGAGCTTTGGTTTTCAACTTTGGATACCTATTTTGAAGGGAAGTATGCGGATTATGCCAAAGAGCATGCAAGGAATATGGCGCATATCCTTTTTTTTCGCATTATGGAAGCAAGGGGAATCAAGATGTGACTTTAATAAAAGAGAATTTTGCCCAATTTTTTCGGTGCTTGATTTCGGGTTCAGAAAATCCAAATGGATATAAAAAAATGAGTTTCTCTATGCGGATCTCATGAACTCCGGGATTCAGGTTTCTAATATCAAAAACAAATTGAAAAGCCCGCTGTTTGGAACTGCCATGGCTGATTTTTCGCCAAGTAGAATTTTTGGAGGATATCAGACTGTCATTCAAATAAATCCTATACAAATCCTGCGTTTTTTCCAGACTTGACCATCCCAGAGAATCCGGGAGGGTATTTGATTTTTGGACTATCTTGTCAAAGTTTTTGAAATCCTCCTCATAATGGGCCAATAGGATATTGGTCGTTTCTCCTGCTATTTCTTGGGAAGGCATCAAAGCCCTGGAAAATCTTTTTTCAGGATCTTTTTTATCTTCAAAATACATGGATTCATCAGGCCAATCGAGTTGGCTTTGATCGAGGTTTGCCGAATTGGCATAATTGAAGAAACCTTTGAGGTCTGAAATAACTAAAGGGGTTGTCAGGAGCATTATCAAAAACAGATAGATATTTATTTTCCATTTTCCCAGGTTGCTCTGATAAGTGGCCTGTATCGTGCTAAAAAGTGACGTAGAAAAAAGGTTTTTGAGTTTATTCTTTTTGGTTAATGCGGAAATCAGTCCAAAGATGATTAAGGTAAATAAAAATATGAGGTAAATCAGGAAGAAATTCAGATCAAAAAACCAATAAAAAAATAATAGCAAGCCAAGGTAAAGCGTAAAAATAAAAAAGATCATTCCTGTCATAATAGGAAAGCCAAATGCCATGCTGCAGGTCTTCTCAAGCATCAGTACCCACTCAGTAGGTTTTTTATAGTCATATTCTCTAGAAATTTTGAAGAGGTTTTCATTGATGACCCCTTTTGGAAATGCATAGCTGAGTCCCAATAATCCTGCCCATATAAACCGCAAAATAAGATGAATCGAAAAAAATATTTTGAAAACACTCAATATCATGGAGAGGTAAATAAGAACAAGGTAGGCACCTGTAAATTCAAGGCCGAATTCTTGGGTCAATTTTACCCCAAATTCAAAAACCTGAGCCGGGAAGGCAAAAATGAATGCCAACGAAATACCTGAAATGATGACCTCAGGCTCCCAGCTGTTTCTTTGGAGATTTTTGATCCAAGCTAATTCTTCGGAATCATTTTCCGGATTTAGGTTTTCATTATCTTCCACTGATCGTTTAGATTGGTTTTTAAAAATATGTCAAACCTAAAAATAGATAAAAAAAGGTAATAGCAAACTGTTGGGTTGATTTTCAACCTCTTATAAATGCAAATCGGAATTGCTTAGAGTAATTTTTTTCTATACTGCGATCAGTTTGAAGTGATAGTCCATTTTCTCAGGTCTTTGGAATGAAATGGTTTTTCTCAGGTGATAGAAAGCCTCTAGTAACATGGCGTTTTCGATTTCCCCGGCATCTACAGGTCTGAATCCTACCCATTCGATGATTTTTTTGACACTCTGCTTTTCCGCAGAATCAGGTCCGCAAAAGTAAGTTTCTTTTACCAAACCCATTGGATCTGATTTTGGATAGTCTATCCCGAGGTTGTTGAAAGCTTTGAAGAGTTTGTTTTGACCGATGCTTTTTTTGATCAAGGTGGTGTTGCAGGAAAATTCCGCGGTATAGGCACCATTTGTGCAGTCGATGATGATTTTATTTTTCAGATCCGAAATGGCAAGGCTATCACAGACCTTTGGAAGGTGCTCGTTTTCACAGCAGATCAGTAGGATGTCTGACATCTCTATTGCTGTTTCATAGCTGAAAATTTTGTCGAGGTACATATTGAGTATTTTCCACTCAATTTCTTTCGTTACAAAGTCTTCACGTACTCCAAAAACCACTGTTTGGTTCATGGCCAACATTTTGTTACCGAGGGTGGAGGCGAGTTTTGTTCCTCCTAAGATTCCTATTTTCATATCTTTTAAAGTTGCTTGACTTTTGGGTGAAAAAGCCAATTGTTGGGTGATTTGAAAGCCTTTCGAATCTGTTAATAACCGTCTTCATGATTCGGAAGGGATTGAAATATAGATAATTAGGTTACTAACTCAAAATTATTTTTTGACAAAATTTGGAAGAAAAAATGAAAT
>NZ_CDSBKL010000077.1:0-13636 GCF_977115555.1 Aquiflexum sp. | reverse complement strand
TTGGAAAATGCCCTGATCCTGTCTTCGGGAAGGGTAACGACTTTACCATTAACTGTTCTGACAAATCCGGAATTGTTGAGTACATCCCTAACAAGACCTGTAGAATCAGTGAATTCCCTGATATATTGGAACCTTGAAGGGCTTTTGGAAATTTCATAATACCTATCCCTGAAATCAAAACTGATATTGCTTGATTCAAATAACTTTCCTCCATGGGCTTCTATGGATCGGTCTACGACTTTTTGGGCCACGGAATCGGACTTGCAGGATTGGAAAAATGCCCATGAAAAAAGCAGGAGAAGAGAAAGCAGTAAATTGGATTTCATGAAGTGAAGGTGTTTTTATTATTAAATTTCGCGGTTTGGTTTTTTCATTTGTGTCAAATTCCCGACAAATTAAACCTTATCCTTTTTGAACTTTCAGAGTAAATCAGTTGAAGTTTCATACAGTTAAACGGTTCTTTTGAAAATTCAACTATTTTATCAGATCTCGAACACATTATTTTTTGGCATCATTGGAGCTTCAATTTAAGCATATTGTTGGTATACCGCTTTAGCTTATTGGGATAAATCAAAAGCAGGCAGGTTTTTAACAATTTTCTTGAATAATGGCTTTCCCATTCTAAACAACCTGAGTCAAAAACATCGGACAATTGAAATGAAGAAGGGGAACGAGTCTGAAACCTGTCCCCCTTCTTTGTTTTTTGTATTTAAACCTATTTTACGTAAAGCTGATTGAACAACAGTTTGAACGTGTTGTGCGCTTGCGCCCTGAAGGTAATTTCCGGACCAAAAGCCACCAATTTACCTTTTCCGATAGGTGCTTCAAAAGCGACAACACCATTTTTTAAGTATGACTGTCCCCATGCCCAACCTGATACAAGCGGAGATTCTGTTCCGAACCAAGCCAAAGGTTTTACACCTTTGATCAGTGCATCCGGAGCAAGGTTGAATACCGGGCTGTTGTTGAAGACTACATTGGCTGACTCTCCCATGCCCCAATTCGCAGCTGCGTTGGTATCAAGATGTGCTTTGAGGATACTTCCGGGAATGTAATATTTATCCCCTCTCAAAGTTCTTTCCCTACCATCGGGAAGTTTTTCCAACAATGCATTGGAAACAGGAATCCCTAGGTCGTAAGCCAAAGAAGTACTTGCCCCCACAGCTACCACATTGCCGCCGGCTTCCATGAATTTCTTCAATTCAGGGACTGACTTTTCTTTGGTCACATTTCCGAGCAATTTGTGGTATTGCGCATCGATGTCTTCAGCTTTTGGCATGCCGCCCCAGCTTCTTATCGTGCCCGGAGCGCCTGCACCGATAAATAATATAACATCATATTTCGCTTTCAAATCTCCTTTGTCAATATCCTGTGGATAGATGACCTGAAAAGGGAAATGGTATTGCTCCATCATCCATCTCACCCAACCTGAAGGCATCGAACCTCCATAGTGGTCAAACAAGGCAATGCGGGCAGGTTTGATCTTCACTGTTCCGGAAGGTTTAGAGCTGGAGACAAGTTTCACTCCAAATTCTTTGGCAGCATTTTCCAAGACTGCTTTTCCTCCGGAAACATAGAAACTCCCTGCCGGTAATCCGGAAACTGAAGTTGTTGTCCTCGATACCTCAGCGCCTGATTTCAATAGATCATTGACAGCTATAAAGGAGTTATTTGCTCTGGAATCAATGAGAAATCCTGAACCTCCCGGAACTTTCATTGCAGGAGGGTTTTGGATCTCTCCATAGGCGATTCTCTCAAAAGGACCATCAAAACCTTCGAGTATCCTGTCAAATTCGACACCCATTTGATAAGCCAAAGTCCAGCCGGCAGCATCATAAGGACGCTTTGGAGGACCTCCGGGATATTCGAAATCATTGGGGTGATCCTGTGGTTCAAACATGTCCAAGACATGTGGACGGAATGCCTGAGAGGATTTTACTACATAGGATCCTGCTGGATATTTTTTACCGTTCACTGTAAATTCTGCTGTTGCTTTATGAACCAAAATACCAGATTTGATCAGGGCATTGATAAATCTCACAGCAGTAGGAAAGTCTGCTTGGTCTGAAGGAAGGATAAATCCCCTTGGATCACGGAGATTTGGATCTCTGAAAACTGAATCGAAATACTGCTTTGGTAATCCGCTTCTCATGCCATAATAGGCCATTTCGGGATCATCGGAAGCTTTGCTTTCTTTGGCATTGTCAAAAGCAGCCTGCACAGCAGCAGAACGCTTAGGATATTTGGTCCAATAATCCATGTTCCCTCTATCAATGCTGTTTTTCCCCATCTTATAGATGTTATAAAGGACAGCATCGCTATTTCTGCTGGCAAAATCCAAAATCGCAAAGTTCAGCGAAACAGAATAGTCGATTGATTTTTTGAAATTCCATGGCTGAGGCTCAATTGGAAAAGGAGTAGCATGCGTAGGAATCAATCTTTCAGGCACCAACGGAATCTCTGAAGGCGTAGGACTTCCGGTGATTTCTGTAAGGATTCCGATCATGTTATGAAAGTATGGAGTGGTACGTAAGCCACCGTTCCACCAAGAAGAAAACACCGAACCGCCAAGCCGGGTATAGCCAGGTCTTCCTTCGACATTGAGCCTGTTGATCATGGCAGCACCAACACCATCCAAACTTGTCATGATCAGTGGATCAAAAACATGGTTGAAAGGATCTCTGTAAGGAGGTCCTGCGACGACGGTTCCTGCAGGGGAAGTCTGATGGTGGTTGTAGATGATCTGAGGAAGCCACTCCACATATTGCTGCAATGAAGTATTGGTGGTTTCCTTCATATTCATCATGAAAAAATCCCTGTTGTTGTCATGTCCAACATATTTTTGGTACATGTAAGGGCTGTTCATATTTCTCTTCTCGACGTCAGAAGGGCCCATATACCAGTTGGTGACGATTTCTTGTCCGTCAGGGTTGACCTGCACCATAAGGATTATCAGGTCATCAAGGAAGCGGAGGATTTCAGGATCATTGCTACTGACCAATTCATAGTAGGTTGGGATTAGTTGATGCGAACCTACTGTCTCGGTAGAGTGGAGTCCACCGTCTATCCAAACGACGGGTTTACCCTCCACAGAAAGCCTCTTCGCTTCTTCCTCGGTGATTTCAGCCCTGGCTAGGAGTTGGGAGATTTCTTTATAACGGTCTAATTTTTTATGATTTTCAGGAGAGGTGATGATCATCATCGGCATTTGTCTTCCCTCTTCGGTAGGTCCGATTTCCACGAACTTCACCCTGTCTGATAGGGCTGCCAATTTTCTGAAATAAGCATCAGTAGCTGTATAGGTAGCCAATTTGTAATCCTCTCCGATCTCAAAACCAAAATGTTCTTTTGGAGTTGGGATGCTTTGGGAAAAGGCAGTAGTGAAGGTCATCAAACCTACTATTGCCCATAAGAAGTAAAACTTTCTCATAAGTATCTGCTGTTTGGTATTTTTCTCAATTTAACACAGACCTTTTTCCCAACCAAAAGTGGCATTGTAATCGGAAAGAAAAAGGTTTGACTGGTCATATTCCCAATCCAAATTGGTTAAATTTGATTTTCCTATTTCTTTGAAAATGCGGCGGATATCTTTTATCTCTTATTCCCCGCTAACAATATCTATTTTAAACAGTTCTAACCAAAAAACTAACCCTATGTACAAAATCATCATCTACCTCAATCTAATCCTTATCGGCCTGCTAGGATGGAAAGCATCTGAAAAGGAAAAAGTCAGTGTTTCTAATGAAATCACGATTTGCCACACCGGACCATCTGAAATGATCGCATTTCTTGACGATCCAAAATTTGTGGCTTTCCATCCTTCACCGATCCCATTTGATTTTGATGGAATGGGCGAAATGGTCTCTTTCCCTACCTCGGATGGAAAAAAAGCAAGCGGATACCTTATCAAGGCTAAAAACCCTACTGATAACTGGCTTTTTGTCTATCAGGAATGGTGGGGTCTCAACGACCAAATCAAAGCTGAATCTGACAAATTTTACAATGACTTGGGAGGAAATGTGAACGTGATCGCCATCGACATGTATGATGGTAAGGTAACTTCCAATCCTCAGGAAGCAGGAGGATTTATGAGAGGTACTGACGAAAAGAGACTGGAAACGATCGTGCTTGGTGCCAAGGATTTTGCCGGAAAAGATGCGAAAATTGCCAATGTCGGATGGTGCTTCGGCGGAGGTTGGTCTTTGAAATCAGCACTCTTGCTTGGCAAACAAAACGTAGGATCCATCATCTATTACGGTATGCCTGTGAGAGATGTCGAGCAATTGAAAACATTGAATTCGGATGTTTTGGGTCTTTTCGCTACTGAAGAATATATTTCCAAAGCTGTGATCGAAGAATTTGCTGTTGCAATGGATAAGGCCGGTAAAAAATTGGAATACAAGATCTTCCCTGGAGTCCATGGATTTTCGAATCCTTCTAATCCAAAATATGACAGTGAAGCCACCGCTGAGGCCTATGGAATGGCTTTGGGGTATTTGAAAGGGAAGTTTGAGTAAGGGGAATTTTAAAATTCTTTAGAGTCTTCTTTTATTGGGATTGAGGTTGACGTAGCTGATCAGTTCGTCATACCTTGATCCCATATCTCTGAAATAGATAAATACCTCGTACTCATTTTCTGTTTCGAAATAATTTCCCTCAAATGGCGTCATGTTCCAACCCTCAGGAGTTTTATAAGCATATTGGTAATCGTACCATCCCTGCTTCAAAAGCAAAGTTGCTTCAAAGTTTTTGGTGGATTTATTGTAAACCATTTTTGAAGTGGGATCATTTCCCCATTTAGTCATCGATCCAATAATATAGGGGACTTCATTGCCTAGTTCGACCTGAAGATTAAAAGTCACCAGCATGTATTCACTTTCCAGCTCATAATTCCTCCGCTCTAGGTTCATCACACCATATTGGCCATTGAGGTCAAGGTATTCGGAATATACACCCTGAGGCCTAGGTTTGTCAATTCCGGCCTCTGCATAGACAACATCCTCTTCCATTTTGATGGCTTTGACATTCATTCCTTTGGACCTGACAAATCTCAGGTCAATAAACCTGAACTCATTCCCAGCCCAAAACACATTGCTGCCATCAAAAAGCTGGTATTCTATCATTTTGATATCTTCCCGGATCATCGTGGGAGTTTTCAATAATTTGGTATTGTCCCAGCGCTGATTTTGGCGGATCATCACTTTCAGGTTGTTTTTGGGATCAAACAACTCCCGGGCTTTGTAATTAATATTGACATTGATCTGCTGAACAGCCCGCCTGTTTTCTGATTGGCTTGGTGGTACTACTTTGGCAGCCACAGCCAGGATTCTTTGGTAAACCATGAATCTTTTGGTCAGAACAACCTGCTTTTGGTCTCTTGCCCGATATACCATGATTGCATAGTTTCCGGATTTGGTTACTCGGGGCAATAGAAAATTGTAATGGAGGTAAGGAATTCTCGTATTTATAGAATAACTGAAATCCTGGATATTGAACTCATTGAAATCAACCAAATACTCCGGCTCCTTCAGGTCAGAAGGCGTCCAGTCAAAGTTGCAATGGATGATTTTGGCCGAATACATATCCGGATCATAGGCCAGGTCATCAAAGGTCAGGTTCATTTGAGCTCCGGAGTTCAACTCCATCACAGGAGAACTCATCTGTGCCTCGTATTCCTGAGAAGCGGGAAATAACCTAACAGATTGAATATTCTCTTCAAACACCTTATCCTCAAAGACTTTTTGAGCAAAAAGGGATTGGCTGAAAGCTAAAAGAAAAATGATAAATCCGACCTGATTTCGCATGCGATATGTTTTTTTTGATCAATATAAAAAATTATGCCAAAGAAGCCGCTTCCTGCAAAGAACCGATTTCCTCTACCAGAGTCTCCCAATTTTGATTCAAATCGCTTTCCTGATTTTTGAGTTTTTGGTAGGCCTGATTGGTTTCCTCGATTTTTTTGGAATCAGAAAATATATCCGGGTCCGCCATTTTTTTCTCCAACTCTGATTTTTTGGATTCTATTTGAAGTATTTTCTCCTCAATCAAGGCAAGTTCCTGTTCTTTTTTCTTCAGGTTTTTCTTGGCCTCATTCACCTCCGAAATACTCAATTCCTTTTTCCGGGTATCCTGTTTTGGTTTTGAATCCTGTTTGGTTTCGGTAGGTGAAGCGACCTGTTGGGATTTCCAATAGACAAACTCATCATAAGTTCCAGGATATTCTTTGATTTTGTTTTCTTCGATATACCAAATCTTATTGGCCACACCACGGATAAAATGCCTGTCGTGAGAAACGGTAATGAAAGTACCTTCGTATTGTTCCATCGCCTGGATCAGAATATTCACCGATTGGATGTCAAGGTGGTTGGTCGGTTCATCCAAAAGCAGGAAGTTGGCCTCTGAGATCATCGTTTTGGCCAATGCAACTCTGGATTTTTCTCCTCCGGAAAGGACTTTGATTTTCTTGAATACATCTTCATTGGTAAACAAAAAGCAACCCAAAACATTTCTGAGTTCGGTTTCGGTCTTTTTGGATCCGGCCTGTACCATTTCCTGCAGGATTTCATTGTCTACATTCAATGCCTCCAACTGGTGTTGGGCATAAAACGACTTGATGACATTATGGCCTTGTTCTCGCTTCCCTTTGATGGGTTCTGTACCGTCTACGATTCGCAAAAGCGTTGATTTACCTTTTCCGTTTGCTCCGATCAAAGCGATTTTATCCCCTCTTTCAATCCTTGCTGTCGTATCTTTCAATATCACCAAGTCCCCATAGGCTTTCGAAACATGGTCCAAAACAACCACGTCCCTACCTGACTTTTGGGAAAATTTGAATTTAAAATTCACCGAAATATTGTCATCCACCACTTCATTGACCCGGTCCAATCTGTCCAAAGCTTTGATCCTGGATTGCACCTGATTGGATTTGGTGGCTTTGGCACGGAAGCGCTCGATAAAACGCTCCGTCTGCTTGATCATCTGCTGTTGGTTTTCGTAGGCGTTTTGCTGGATTTCCATCCTTTCTTTCTTTTCCTCTTGGTAGAAAGAATAATTTCCGGAATAGGAAGTCAGCGATCCATTGGATACCTCTACGGTGATATCGACACAATTGTCCAAAAAGTCCTGGTCGTGGGAAACCACGACAACAGCTCCTTCATAGTTTTTGAGGTAATTTTCCACCCATTGGATGGAAGGCAGATCCAAGTGGTTGGTAGGTTCATCGAGCATCAGCAACGATGGCTTTTCCAAAAGCAACTTGGCTAACATCACCCTCATTCTCCAACCTCCGGAAAAAGTCTTGAGCGGTCTGCCAAGATCTTTGGTATTGAATCCGATTCCCTCCAAAACCTCTTCGGCTTTGGCTTTAATGGTATAGCCTTCGTTGGCTTCAAATTGGTCCTGAAGCCTCGCCAACTTATTGATAATCTCGTCAGAATGGTCAGTTTCCATCTGATGGAGCACTTTTTCTATTTCTTGTTCGAGCTGGAGAGTCTCTTTGAAAGCCTCCAAAGCCACATCCAAAATACTGTCTTCTGATTGGTAAGAAAGCAAGTCCTGATTCAAAAAACCGATTGTACAATCTTTTGCTTTTTGGACTTCACCTGCACTTGGTTGGATATCGCCATTGATGATTTTGAGCAAAGTTGACTTGCCGGTACCGTTGAGCCCGACCAATCCGATTTTGTCTTTAGGTTTGATATGAAGAGCTGCGCTTTCGTAAAGCGCCCGGCCTCCGATAAAGTAAGAGAGATTATTAATTGATAACATGCTGCAAAAATAACCAAACTCCCGTTTATAAATGATTTCACGCCAAATATTACTGAGAGAGTGACAAGACTTTTATTTTTCGATAACTTGTAGGTTGTAATCCAAAAACCCTCCAACAGTTTTGAACCCTTGGATGGTTAAAAAAAAACCAAAACCAACATGCGCAAAATAATCATCATTCTCTGCCTCTCAATCATCAGCATGTCATGCAATGGCCAAGGCACAAAAAATAGTTATATCCAATTAGAAAAAATCAAGCTGCCGGCAGGATTTAAAATCAGCGTTTGGGCGGAAGATGTTCCTGACGCCCGTTCACTTGCTATGAATGCCGACGGCACCATTATTTTCGTAGGCAACAGACAAGGCAAGAATGTCTATGCCTTAGTCGATACCAACAAGGACGGTAAGGCTGATAAAAAGTATACCCTTGCTGAAGGTTTACGGATGCCAAACGGGGTAGCATTTAAAGACGGAGACCTTTATGTGGCGGAAGTCAGCAGGATTTTGAGGTTCAGGAATATTGAAAAAACTTTGGACAAACCTGTTTTCGAAGTGGTATATGACAAGTTCCCTGACAAAGCCCATCATGGATGGAAATTCATCGCATTCGGCCCGGATGGTTTGCTTTATGTCCCTGTAGGTGCTCCCTGCAATATCTGTGAGTCAGAAGAAATCTTTGCTTCTATCACCCGCATCGATGTCAAATCAAACAACATCCAACCTGAGATTTTTGCCAAAGGAATCAGAAATTCTGTGGGTTTCGCTTGGCATCCTACTAGCAAGAACTTGTGGTTTACCGACAATGGACGTGACATGATGGGAGATGACATTCCTGATTGCGAATTGAACAGTGCTCCTCAAAAAGGCATGCACTTTGGATATCCCTATTGGCATGCAGGCGATGTCAAAGATCCGGAGTTTGGCAGCAAAGGAAAAGACAAATCTGCCTATACAGCTCCAAAAGCCAAGCTGGGTGCCCATACCGCTCCTTTGGGAATGCGGTTTTATACAGGCAACCAATTTCCGGCTGCATACAAAAACAACATCATCCTTGCGAAGCATGGCTCTTGGAACAGAAGCAAAAAATCCGGCTATAACCTGACAAGAGTTATCCTGGATGCAAATCAAAACGTAGTCAAGCAGGAAGTTTTTGCTGAAGGTTGGCTCGATGATGCTTCGCAGGATGTCTGGGGAAGGCCTGTTGATGTACTTCAGATGCCGGATGGCAGCATGTTGGTATCAGACGATATGGCAAATTGTATTTATAAGATCACCTATTCTGGCAAGTAACCATGCAAAGACGTGACACTTTGAAAAAAATTGGTCTTGGCGCGGCAGTCAGTTTGGCTGCCCCGTCCCTTTGGTCTTGCAACCGCCCCACACAAACCGCTACCGTGGATACGCCGGAACCTACCAAACTGCTCCGCTTGTCTTTGGCCCAATGGTCCCTTCACCGCGCTTTTCAAAGCGGGGAACTGAATCCCAATGACTTTGCCAAGATTACCAAAAGTGATTTTGGACTGGAAGCTGTAGAGTATGTGAATGGATTCTACAGGGAAAAGGGTTCCGATACTTCTTTTTGGAAGGAAATGCTCCAAAAATCCCAAGACCAAGGCGTCAAAAATCTCTTGATCATGGTGGATGAAGAGGGTGATTTGGGTAATCCTAATCAAGCCGAAAGCCAAAAAGCGGTTGAAAACCACTTCAAATGGGTAGATGCCGCCAAAATCCTGGGATGTCATTCTATCCGTGTAAATGCATTTGGAGATGGAGCCAAGGAAGATGTCCAAAAAGCAATTGTACAAAGCCTTGGAAAACTCTGCTCCTATGCTGCTTCATCTGATATTCAGGTGTTGATTGAAAACCACGGGCTCTACAGTTCGGATCCTTTTTGGATAAAAAGCATAATTGAAGAATTGAAAGCCCCCAACCTCGGTACTTTGCCTGACTTTGGGAATTGGTGCCTTTCAGCAAAATGGGGCAGCACCCAAGCTGATGATTGCACAGAAGTTTTTGACCGGTATGAGGGAGTGAAGACGCTTTTGCCTTTTGCCAAAGGGGTGAGTGCAAAGTCTTACAGTTTTGACGAAAAGGGGGAACAGCCTAAGATAGATTACCGAAAAATGCTTGGTATTGTAAAAGAATCAGGTTTTGATGCTTATATCGATATTGAGTATGAGGGCTTGCAGCAATCAGAACCGGAAGGAATCAGGCTTACCAAGCAGTTGATTGAAAGGATTTGGGAGGAGTTATAAGCTAAATTGCTTGATGATTCCATAAGGCCTTTTTCAATAGCAATGGTTGATCAAAGTCGAAATAAAACGACTACTCAAAAAATCTTGGGTTCTGAAAAAGCTTTGAACAGATATCAGGCAAAATTTATTAAACCATCCCGAGGAATAAAAGATCTTTTCAGACCCTTTTTACTCCGGGATGGCCAACATTATATTTTCAAAAATCCAACTTTACATACCAAGACTCACTACTTCCTTAACTAGGATTTCGAGCTGCCTTTACCTTTTCTTTGTTTAAGGTAAATGAAAATAACTTTTCGTTATTTCAGCCATTCTGGCTTGGTCGTGGCAATAAATGCTACCCGTTGATTATGAAGGTTGAAAACTCCAAAATGAAGTGGGTTAATTGGGCAATATAAATACAGGGAAAAGCAATGAGGCGTTTCATTGACCCATTTATTTTTGGGATTCGACAAAGATGGCATCCAAAAGACTGCCTGACTCTTTGGTGTCATTTCCAAGTTCCCAAAACATAATGCCTCCAAGTTTATTATTTATGGCAAATCGGGTTTTGAGAGCTACGGAGACTGTGTCATCATAGGAAATCATCAGGCTATCCAAGCTATTGTACATGTAAGGGGCTTTTGCCTTTTCATCCCAAAACCGTTGAAAACTGCTGTCAGATTCATACCTGCTTCGGATTTGATTATAAGCCAGCCAACCAATATGGATGCCCTTGCTCTTTTGGTATAAACCTTGATTTGTTGGCGAAACACCTTTCCACACCCGACCATAAAAAGCTGCTCCGATGATGATCTGTTCGGGTTTTACCCCTTTCTGAATCAGAAAACTGACAATCTTCTCCACCGAACGGGGTCCTTTGTCAGGGCTTTTACCTGCCTCAAACAAACTGTCCAAATGTGCCTGAAAAGGAGTTCCTTTGATGTCATCATTGGATACATGGCCTAAAGGTGTGTGGTGTCCCGTATATATGGACTCACCTGAAACCTGGTCATAGGTCATGACATTCATAAAATCGGCGTATTTCATGACTTCATTTACATCCACAAAATCATAATACCGCTCCCATCCTGCTGAAGCAAATGTCAGTATCTTAGGTTTATCAAAAGTATCAAGCATTTCCCTAAGCCCCTTCATCAGTTGGGTAAAGTTATGGGTATCCTCAGGCCTTGCTTTTGTTCCTGCACCCGATATCCCCGGGTATTCCCAATCCATATCGATCCCGTCAACTTGGTATTTTTCTATCAAATCTCTGGTACTTTGGATAAATTTTGCCCGGCTTTCGGCAGTCAAAGCCATATCTGAAAACCCATCGGCACCCCAACCTCCGCAGGCAACCATTACCTTTAGGCCCGGATTCCTCTCTTTTTGTCTTACCAACGCTTCCAGTTTAGGTCCCAAAATTTCGGGTTTGCTGAATTTCATTTCCCCATCAATTACTTTGGTAAAAGAAAAAATGATGTGGGTCAATTTTTCAACAGGAACCAACTCGGGTTTATAATCCTTCTCAGGCACATAGTATGCCATCACTGCCGTTTTTTGGTTTTCGGAAGCTTCTTCCTCGATGGTTTTAGATTCACATCCCAACAGCAGTATAAAAGCCAAACAAAATGAAAAAGAAGAAATCGTTTTGAAAATCATAAGTGAAAATAGGTTGATCGAAATTTTTAAGAAACTTGAAATAACTTTATGAAAAAAATCATAAAATTAAGAAAAAGCAAATATTTTTACCTCTAACATTTCTAATGGATATAAATGGATTTAAAATCTCGGGTTGTTATCTATCAAATCTTGGAATAACTTGAGATAAATTGTGGTTAATCCTCTCAATGGATTGATTCATGAGGATTTTACAAATACAATTCACTGTTTTCTTGATTGGCATTTATGGGATATTTTAAAAAAATAATTGTTTCAAGTGTTCTTCTGATTGGTTTTTCTTTTGGCTGTCAAAAACCGGATAGATCGCCGTTTGATGTTTCTCCTGCTGAATCCTTGGATCCAAAGCGTCTGACTGAACCCTATCCAATTATCAGCATTCCGGAAGGGGCAGATCTAGAATCAAAAATTTGGAAAGGCATAGACCTTAGTCCTAAACCTCCAATCATCCCGGTCTCTGCCAATGAACAAAAGAAATCATTTGTCCTAAAGCCAGGATATAGAATGGATCCTGTCTTATCGGAACCGCAGATCCGGGAACCTGCTGCTATCCAATTTGACGGAAATGGAAGGATGTATGTGCTAGAACTCAGGTCATATATGCAGGACTTGGATGCCACAGGAGAACTGTTGCCTACCTCACAAATCTCGCGTTGGGAGGATTCGGATAACGACGGGGTTTATGAAACCGGCACGGTCTTTTTGGACAGCTTGGTATTTCCAAGGTTTGTGGTTCCTTTTGGGCCTAACAGCATTTTGTCCATGGAATCCAATGAAGACCATGTGTATAGATATACAGATACAAACCTAGATGGCAAGGCCGACAAAAAAGAACTTTTCGCATCCGGCTTAGGCAGGTCGGGTAATGTCGAACATCAGATCAGCTTTCTGACTTGGGCTTTGGATAATTGGATGTACAGTACTTACAACAATAAGCGGATCCGGTGGACACCAACAGGTGTGATACAGGAAGAGAGTGGAAATCCATGGGGTCAATGGGGAGTAACACAGGACAATTATGGCAAGCTTTTTTTCCAGGATGGCGCAGGAGGTGTTCCACAAGGATTTCAGTTTCCGATAGTCTATGGAAATTTTCAGGTAAAAGGAGCTCTTAAAGAAGGATTTCGGGTTCCTTACAGTCTTGTTGGCTTGGAAGATTTTCAGCCGGGTATGCAGGAAGCAAAACCTGATGGTTCTTTATCAAATGTAACCGGAGCTGCCGGAAATGATGTATTCAGAGGAGACCGACTGCCTAAAGATCTGGTGGGAGATTATATATATGGTGAACCTGTGGGCAGAATCGTAAGAAGGGTTGAGACAGAAAACGTGGAAGGCTTGTCCTATTTACAAAACAAGTATGAGAAAGAGGGTTCTGAATTTATCCAATCCACTGACCCTTTGTTTAGGCCTGTGGATATGGCAACTGCCCCGGATGGGACCCTTTATATCGTGGATCTTTATCGAGGAATTATTCAGGAAGGTGAATGGACACAGGAAGGAAGCTACCTACGGACAAAAATCCAACAATATCAGATGGATGATATCATCGGTAATGGCCGGATTTGGAGACTTTCCTATGAAGGCATGCCAAGAAATACCCAAAAACCAAGGATGTATGAAGAGTCCGCAAAGGAATTGATCAGGCATTTGGAGCATCCAAACGGATGGTGGCGGGATATGGCGCAACAAACCCTTATCCTCAATCAAGACAAATCCATTGTACCTGATCTTATCACCATGGCAGAAAGCTCTCCAAACGAACTTGCAAGAATCCATGCGCTATGGACTTTGGAAGGATTTGGAGAGTTAAAGTCTGATTTGGTCAAAAAATTTACAGAAGATCCAAATCCAACCATCAGAATCCAGGGGTTGAGGGCGGCAGAGACCTTGTATAAGTATGAAGAAAAAAGCCTTTCAGAACTCTACAGGATAGCAGCAATGGATAAAAACACGGA
>NZ_CDSBKL010000076.1:0-13774 GCF_977115555.1 Aquiflexum sp. | reverse complement strand
CCACCGCATTGTTTTTTGGCTTCCTCCGTATTGATTACCTGCATAAGGGAATTTTGACGGTCCTCGTCTACCAATGTCATCAGACCTTTTTCAACATGATTATCTAAAAAAAACTGGTCAGAGACTTTAAATTCTATATCTACCAATGCATTTCCAATACCCGTCACATCGTACTTTTTCATTGTTTTTGCTATTTTTTCAATAAGTGAATTAATTCTAAAATAATGTGTGTCCCTAAATTAAAGACCACCTTGTCATTCAAAAATCCTATGCCTTTCAAAGGGTATTGATCTATCAAATAAGTACCTGTAAGTATGGTGGGTTTTGTATATCTCTGCATTCAACTGCTCACAGACCCGCATCATTTTAGGATTAAAGTCTCCAATCCAATTCATTTCAATGGTTTTGTAGGGAAAAGAATCGTGTCGTGCAAATGTTTCATTGTAAGACATAATCATGGCGCTGTCCACTCCTTTCCCCTGAAACTCGGGAACGACCCCAAAGACCAAACCCAACATTTTGTTTGGTGGATTGAATGTTTTATACCAAAGGAATTTGAGTTTTCCTAACAAGTCCAACTTCCCGTCTACATATTTGAAAATCTGGTTGATCTCAGGAATGTTGATAAAAAAAGAAATTGGCTCATCTTTATAAAACCCAAAATAAATCAACCGAGGATCCATTATGGGTTTCATTTTGGCAAACATAAGCTGCGTTTCTCTTAAGGAAAGGCTTTTTCCCATGTGCTTTGCCCAAGCCTTGTTATATACATCCATGAAATATTGAGCCGCTTTTTCTGAAAACTCTTTCCCTTTCATATGGCGAAAAGAAAAGTCAGGGTCTCCCAAGACCTTGTTTGCTCTTTCTACCATTTTGGCATCAAAGTTTCCACCCTGTACAGGACGCATGTACGTGTACTGTTTGAAATATACCTGAAAACCATATTCCTCAAAGAATCTCTGGTAATAGGAAAAATTCCAAGGCATATTATAATTGGGCGGTGAAAAACCTTTCACCAAAAGCCCCCACCATTTATCTCGCTCACCAAAATTCACAGGACCATCCATTGCTTCAACAGCTTCTGATTTGAGCCATTCTTTAGCTGTGTCAAATAATAAAAAAGCCACTTCCCTGTCATCAATAGACTCAAAAAAACCAACACCTCCTGTAGGTTGCTTTTCTTTCCATTTGGGATGGATAAATGCTGCAATCCTACCTATTGAAACACCTTTTGGATCCTGAACAAGCCATCGCTTTGCTTTCCCTCCCTGCTTGAACAGCTTATTGATATCGGGGTTAAACAATCCCTGTATATCCTTATCCAGAGGTCTAATCCAGTTTTTTTCATTTTTATATAGCCTTACGGCCATTTCCAAAAATTCCTTTTCAAGTGCTGGACTGTTGACTTCCAGAATATGCATAGTAGAGATTTTAAATAAGCGACTAAAAATAGGGAGATAATTTTAAAGTAGGAAGGGCTCTTTTTGGAACTCGTTTCTTTCAGGGGGAATTATGATTCAAATTGTATGACACCTCAGGGAATCAGTATACTTTTTCTCCTTTGTTTACCCATATCCCCCATGTTCTGCTATAGGCATGAATCCTGTCAGTCGGTTTTTGATCTTCGTAGATAGGTTGGCCCTCATTGACCCAATGAAAAATTCCTCCATAAAGATTATAGACTTCTCTAAATCCGGCTTCTTTAAGTCTTTTTCCAATATCCTGACTTCTTGCGCCTACCGAACAATACACCACGATGGTCTCATCTTTTGAAATATCCTTGACGCTTTCCATCGTGAAAGTATCATATCCTACCCATCGCGCTCCTTTGAGATGGCTTACTTCAAATTCTTCTTTTTCCCTGGTATCTAGCAAAACGGCCTTTTGAAGGATTTCCTTTTGGTCAAAATACACCAAAGGAAAATCCTTATCATATATTCCGCTGAGCATGGTTTTGTAAGCCAAACTTTGGCCGACGGCCTGAGAAAAGGAAAAAGCAAGAAAAAAGAGCAAAACGGGAATTCTGATTACCATGAAATTTGGCTGATTTATGAATTAATGAAAGGGTTTGATTTCTTTAACAAATAAAACCTGAAAATAATTGATGAAATCCCTTAAAAAAATCAGACTTTGAAAAAAGTGATTTGGACAGATTCACAATCTTTGAAAATAAAAGGTTTTATCCATAAAAATCAGACAGCCTTGCCAAACCTCTTTTATCAAGAACAAGGATTTTCTTTCCTTCAAAGTCAATCAACTCATCTTTTCTAAATTCAGAAAGAAGCCTAATGACAGTCTCTGTAGCAGTCCCAACCAAACCTGCGATTTCTTCTCTGGTAAGCACAATATCAATCTTGTCCCCTTCATTTCCATCTATACCATAGGTTTCACTTAACTTCAGGAGTGTGAAAGCGAGTCTTTCCCTTATCGATTTTTGTGTGGCGTCAGTGAGCTTGTCTTCCATGATGCCAAGGTCACGACAAAGTGCTTTGGTAACCCTTCTGTGGAATTCTGTGTCTTCGGCCAATACTTTAAGGAAAGATTCTCTTGGAACAAAACAGATTTTGGCATCTTCTACAATTGTTGCGGAATTGGAATACGATTCTTCTCCCAATAAGGAAGCATATCCCAAAAAGTCCCCTTTTTTGGCCAGGCGGATGATTTGTTCTTTACCATTGGAAGCTGTTTTGAAAACTTTAACGACACCATCGTTAATACAAAAAACGCCAAGAGGCTTCGTAGCCTCATAAAACAAAATCTGTCCTTTTTTGTGTGTAATGAAGTTTTTGTGATCTGATAAGTGGCATAGATGTGGCTCAGCAAGATCCGAAAAGAGGGAAAATTTCCTACTCATGCAAAATTCGCAAGGAGTGCTTTTTTCTATAGTTTTCATTTCACAAGTTTTAAGACCATGGGACAAACTTATTCCTTAAAGATAACATATAACATGACAAATATCACATAAATCAGATTCCAAATTGAGGCAAATCTGATATTTGATCATAATTTTTTGTATTTGAATTGAATTTCAAGAACAAATGCTGTTTCCCATTACTTATACCCATATAGGATGCACCTATTGTTTTATTATAGACAGCCACCTGTTCTACTGTTTTTTTAGACAAGCTAATCTCCGGCGCTTTACATTCGATTAAAAGGAAAGGGCTTCCAACTCTATCCAAAATCAAAATGTCAAATCTTTTTTGGAGGGAGTTATAGAATATTCCTTTTTCCAATGAGAAAAGCCCTTTGGGATAACCTTTGTATTGGACCAAAAAAGAAACCATATGCTGTCTGACCCATTCTTCCGGTGTCAATATCAAATATTTCTTTCGAAGGGAATCGAAAATGCTTAATTTTCCCTCTGACTCCTGAATTTTGAATTCAAATTCAGGGAAATTGAGGGAAAGATTCAAAAAACCATACCGATCCATCATCATACCGCAAATATTCGCTTTCCTATTAAGAAACACCAACCAAACCTTCAAAAATGAAAAAAATTTTCTCCTTAATTCTTCTATCTTCATTTATTGCCACCTTTTCTTGTACTCCAAAAGAAAAAGTTGATCTCATCGTCCATAATGGGATTATCTATACGGTAGATGAAGGGTTCACAATTGCAAAAGCTTTCGCCATCAAGGATAACCGATTTGTGGCAGTAGGAAACGACAACGCCATTTTTTCAAAGTATGAATCGGACGAAATCATCGACCTCCAAGGTAAAGCGGCATACCCCGGATTTATAGATGCCCACTCCCATTTTTACAGGTATGGATTGGGGCTACAGGTGGCTGACCTACTTGGTGCAGAATCTGAAGCAGAACTGGTGGAAAGAGTCAGGGTCCATGCAGATAAAAACCCTGAGGCAGCTTGGGTATTGGGAAGGGGTTGGGATCAGAATCTTTGGGATTCTAAGGAATTTCCTACCAAAGCCAAATTGGATTCTCTGTTTCCTGACAAGCCTGTATTGCTGACTAGAATTGACGGCCATGCCGCACTTGTCAATCAAAAAGCGCTTGATTTAGGCGGAATAACAGGAAGTACCTCCATGGTGGGTGGAAAAGTCATCTTAATAGGGAACAAGCCAACAGGGGTATTGATCGACAATGCTATTGGCCTTGTATCATCCAAAGTTCCGGATCCAAGCAAGGAAGAAGCGAGATTGGGATTGTTGGGAGCCCAAGAAAATTGTTTTGCGGTAGGACTTACAACTGTGGTAGATGCGGGATTGGAAAAGGAAACTATCGACCTTATAGCTGAAATGCAAAAGGAAAACACCTTAAAGATGAGGGTATATGCCATGGTTAACCCCACCGAAGAAAACATGTCACATTACTTCAATGTAGGAATTTATCAAGATGACTTCCTCACGGTAAGGAGCTTTAAGATATATGGAGACGGGGCATTGGGTTCAAGGGGTGCTGCGCTTCTAAAACCTTACCATGACCATGCCGATAATTATGGATTCCTCCTCAAAAATCCGGAAGAATTTGATGAACTGGCAAAAAAAATGTACGAAAACGGATTCCAGATGAATACCCATTGCATCGGTGATTCTGCGAATAGAACGCTTTTGGATATCTATGCCAAATACCTCAAAGGTAAAAATGACCTAAGATGGCGAATCGAACATGCCCAAGTGGTAAGCAAAGAAGACATGCCGAAGTTTGCACAATACAGCATCATCCCATCCGTCCAACCTACCCATGCCACTTCAGACATGTATTGGGCAGGTCAGCGGTTAGGTCCTTTCAGAATCAAGACGGCCTACGCTTATAAAGACCTTTTGGATCAAAATGGTATGCTTGCATTGGGAAGTGACTTTCCGGTAGAACATATCAACCCCCTTTACGGCTTTCATTCAGGAGTAGTCCGTAAGGATGCGAAAAACTGGCCGGAGGGCGGATTCCAACCTGAAAACAAAATCACTAGAGAACATGCGCTAAAAGGAATGACCATTTGGGCCGCATTTGCCAATTTCGAAGAAAATCTGAAGGGAAGTATAGAACCTGGAAAACTTGCTGACTTTGTAGTCTTGGAAAAGGACATCATGACAGCGCCTGAAAATGAATTGAGAGAGATTAAAATTTCAGGGACATATATCGGAGGGAAAAAAGTATTCTGATCAAATGTTGGGCGGCAAAAAAATGATCAAAATTCAAGATAGGGTTTGAGCCTGTTTACCCATTCTTCATTGAAGATTTTGATTTTGAGCAAATCATCTGAAGATTGATAAGGTCCATGTTGCTCACGGAATGCTACGATCACCTTGGCAGATCCATAATTGATGTAGGGATGTTTTGCAAGTGTATTGACATCAGCTTGATTGATTTGGATTTTGTTTTTGATACCAGGCTCGAACTCAAAATATTCGAATACCTTTTCCATCACCTCAGGCGTCATTCCATAGACTTCCAGTAATTGATCCTTGCTGTACAAACCACCAATATTGTCCCGGAATTTGACCACCCTACCTGCCATAGTCTGCCCAATTCCGGGGACAATCTGAAGCACGACGGAGTCAGCTTCTGAAAATGACATTTTATTTAGCTGCGGGCTTTTAGGCTTTTGGTAAGTATATGGCTTTTTAACCGTATCTGATTGGGAACTTAATGGCGGACTTTGGAAGTTACTTTGTGCAGGTTTCCAGCCGGCAGTTATTAAGCTGTCGATCTTATGGGAATAGGCTAAATATTGAGCCTCGTTTTTCTTTCGGAGCACCAAATCATATACTGAAGGGATCAAATAAAGTATAATTAGTGCAGGAATCACCAATACAAAACCCTTCGATTCTCTTTTGGAGAATCCAAAATAGGACTTCATAAAAAAATAAATCTTAGCCATTATAAAGAATTTTGTAAAAACTTCATTCCGAACAAAACCGATAAATTGTATCTATCGCCAATGAAATAATTCAATTGGAAATATTTTACAATTATTACGAAATTTGAAATTGAAAACCAAAATTTTAAGATTTGACTATTTTATTTAGACCGAATTTAAATTAATAGGAAGTGACGGGAAATTATCTTTTGCTACCTAATCTGAATTAAATTTGTAACGGAAAAGTATCTAAAATGCAAAAAACGTTTAGGGCCATCAGTTTATCTCACAAAAGCGCTCCGGTGGAAATACGGGAAGTAATCGCATTGGATGAAGGTTCCATACATTCACTTTTACTGAAACTGAAAGATTTTTTCAGCGTTACTGACACACTTATACTATCAACCTGCAACAGGACAGAAGTTTATTATTCCCATGAAATTGACCTCAATGAAGAAATCATCAAGCTCATAGGCCTTGAAAAAGGGCTTACGAATGTGGTTGATTTTTTAGAATACTTCAAAATCCTTAATGATGACAGGGAGGCTATCCAACACCTTTTCAGGGTATCTATGGGACTTGAGGCTCAGGTAGTGGGGGACATGCAGATATCCAGTCAAGTAAAGAGAGCTTATCAGGCTTCTGCAGATCTCGATATGGCAGGTCCATTTTTGCATAGGTTGATGCACATGATTTTCTTCACAAGCAAAAGACTTGTACAGGAAACTGCTTTCCGAGATGGCGCAGCTTCTGTATCCTATGCAGCTGTCGAACTGATTGAAGAACTCACTTCCAATACCTATCAACCCCGCGTGTTGCTTATCGGCGTAGGAGAAATCGGCGAAGATGTAGCCAAAAACATGGTTCACATTCCAGATGCAAAAGTGACCATCACCAACAGGACATTCGAGAAAGCTAAGTCCTTGGCGGACGATTTGGGATTTGATGTTATTCCTTTTGAGAACTGTTTTGATGCCATGAAAGAGGCTGATGTTATCGTTTCTTCTGTCATGAAATCAGAGCCATTTATCACCAAGGATTTGGTATCAAAGATGGAAATCCATAGCTATAAGCTTTTCGTTGACCTATCTGTTCCTCGTAGCATAGAAACAAACTTGGAGGAAATCCCCGGCGTAATGCTTTATAATGTGGACAATATCCGAAGCAAAGCAACGGCAACTTTAGAGAAGCGACTTGCTTCAATTCCCCAGGTTGAAACAATAATTACTGAAAGCATAGAGGACTTTTTTAACTGGAAAAAAGAAATGATGGTCTCACCAACCATCAACAAGCTCAAAAATGCATTAGAACAAATCCGTCAAGAGGAAATGGAAAGGTTTTTGAAAAATGCAGATGAGGCACAAATTGCAATCATCGAAAAAATCACCAAAAGCATGATGCAGAAAATCCTCAAGGTACCTGTGGTCCAACTTCGTGCAGCTTGTCAAAGGGATGATGCAGATAAGATGATTGATATCTTGTCAGACCTTTTTGATCTTGAAAAAGATTCAGAAAAAAAGATATAGATTAATCCCAAGCTTTCTTGAATTCCGGACACAATCCGTTTATTTTACCTTCGTCAATTTCAAAATGTATGAAGCCTAAAGTTTATTGGACGCTATCACTGTATTTCATTCTAATTATACTCACTGTCGGAAAAGCAGAATCACAAACCTATGAGGTTTTTGACCAAAGCTTAAAACTTAAGTCGAGGATTGAATTCGATCAAATCAGTATTTTAGGAGAATCAGTAAGGGTAAGTTCTGCCAA
The DNA here is from genome assembly GCF_977115555.1 of Aquiflexum sp. Taxonomy (NCBI): domain Bacteria; kingdom Pseudomonadati; phylum Bacteroidota; class Cytophagia; order Cytophagales; family Cyclobacteriaceae; genus Aquiflexum; species Aquiflexum sp. The sequence continues at coordinate 6,181 of NZ_CDSBKL010000076.1, read as the reverse complement.
TAACGAACTCAAACTTCTTAGCAAAGAATATAAACCATTCGTAGACCTTAAAGCGCTTTCGGTCTACAACTATGAACAGCCCTGGATTGTGGTCGAAGGACCAAACGGCAAAGGTGCTTTCCACGAATATGGAGAGGAGATTTTTACCACAGAATACGATCAGATAGAGATATTTTATACCAGACTTCTTGCTAAAAAAGGTAACCAATATTGGGTTTACGATCATTCAACAAGGAAAACCATCTCTATCGGAGCCTTTCAAGAAGCCAAACTTGCTTTGAACGGACAGGTAATTGCCAAAAATCCCGAGGGCTATTTTTTACCCCTTTCTGGCAATCCTCAAAAGCAATATGAAGATCTTCAGGAAATAAATGAAAATTTCCTTATTTCAAGAGAAAGCTCAGGATTCGGATTGATCGACAGAGAGGGTAATTACATCCTTGAGCCGATAATTGACCACATGGTACATCTGGAGGGGGATTACTTTTATGCATTTGACGGGAATCAGTACATGTTGATACGATGTCTGGAAGCGCGTGCAGACATAAAATATACTTCCTATCATAAAATTACGCTGGAAGACGGGATGCTCTTAGAGTATATCCACGGTAAATTACGTAGGGTGATGAAAAATGACGGCATCCTTTTGGATCAGATTGGGATGGAAAAAGTCACAGATGTTGGTGATAAACACTATAATGTGCTATTGAGGGATAATAAAATAGGATTGCTTGGGCCAAAAGGCTGGGAAGTGCCGCCGGTGATTGAGGCAGAAATGATCCTTCCGGGAAGCGAAGGACTGTTTCCTTCAAGAAAATCCGGGAAATTCGGATTTGTTGATTCATCCGGAAATTGGATAATTGAAAATCAATTTGAAGAAGTGGGAAAATTCGAAGGAGGAATTGCTGCATTCAGGTTAGATGGAAATTGGGGTTTTATTAATCGCCAAGGAGAGCAAATTACCGGTCCAAATTATGAGCAAGTTTCTAACTTCTATAGAGGAAAGGCTATTGTTAAACAAGGAGGAAAGAACTTATTGATCGGCACTGACGGTTCTCTGATTTTGGAAAAAAACTTTGACCGTATTTCTTTGGCAGCTGATAATTATTTTATTACTGAAAATGAGGGCAAGTTTGGACTGATATCTCCGGAAGGAAAGGAAATAGTAGAGCCCAAGTTCCAAGAACTTAGAAGAGAGGATTTGAATAAAATTCTGGTCAGGCTGGGGGACAAATATGGAATACTTGATGAAAACGGGAATTATGTCTTACCCGTCTATTACAAAAGCATTGTATTTGATAACGGTAATAATCAGATACTCGCGGAAGATGACTATCAATTTACACCTGTGGAACCCATAGAAAACAATTCTAATGTGAAAAAGAAGAAAGGTGTCTAATCTGTGCTGAAAAATTTCCCCAGATAAAAAAGCCTGACCCGGAATGAAAACCGGGTCAGGCTTTTATGATTTAAGTCAGTCTAAAACTATTTCTTATCTCCCTGCTTGCCTCTTCCGCCTTCGGTGCCACTTGCCACATCCGTTCCGGCGATGGAAGACCTCATTTCTGTGTCAGATTTGATATTTTCCATTTTGTAATAATCCATGACACCAAGGTTTCCGCTTCTGAATGCCTCAGAAATTGCTTTTGGAATTTCGGCCTCGGCTGCGATTACAAGCGCTCTCATTTCGACAGTTCTTGCTTTCATTTCTTGTTCTAAAGCGACGGCCATTGCTCTTCTTTCTTCTGCTTTAGCCTCTGCAACTTTAAGATCGGCAGAAGCTTGATCTATTTGGAGTTTTGCTCCGATATTCGTTCCGACATCAATATCTGCGATATCTATAGAGAGAATTTCAAAAGCAGTCCCCGCATCCAAGCCTCTTTGAAGGACTAATTTTGAGATTTTGTCAGGGTTTTCCAGCACACTCTTGTGATTCAAAGATGAACCAATCGAGGTCACAATTCCCTCTCCTACCCTTGCCAAAATGGTTTCTTCACCCGCTCCACCTACTAGCTGAGCGATGTTAGCCCTTACTGTCACTCTTGCTTTGGCAATCAATTGGATACCATCAGCTGCTACCGCGGCAACATTTGGCGTATTGATTACTTTAGGATTAACAGAAATCTGAACTGCTTCAAACACATCTCTACCTGCTAAATCAATAGCCGTAGCCTGCTTGAAAGTCAAGGTGATATTTGCCTTATCCGCTGAAATCAATGCCCTGATTACATTAGGAACATTTCCACCTGCCAGGTAATGGGTCTCCAAATCATTGGTAGTAAGGTCAAGTCCTGCTTTGGTAGCGGTAATCAAGGAATTTACGATCACTCCCGGTGGAACTTTCCTGATTCTCATCCCGATCAATTCCCCTATTCCTACCTTAACATTTGAAAATATTGCAGTAATCCAAAGATTGACAGGAATAAAATATAAAAACACAAAGAGTAATATCAGCGCGGCAAATGCTGTAAACAAAATAATAGCCGAATTAGACATGTCCATAAACTAAGATTTAATGATTATTATATTATTTTCCAATTTAGTGATAAAAACAACAGTGCCCACAGAAATAAAACCTGATTCGGACTTTACTTCATATATTCCATCTCCTATTTCGGCTTTTCCTATCGGCTTGATGTCTGAGATAGCAGTTCCTTTCATTCCTACTTCCAATCCTTTGAGCCGGTCATCAAATGCCCGACTTTTAATCGTGCTTTTTAAAGCAAATTTTTTCCAGGCACCGGAGCGGAAACCATAAATCAGTGCTCCAAAATTTAAGACAAGTGTAGCCACCAAAACCATAACAGCAACTTGATTGTCAAAAGTCACAAATGCATAATAGATCCCAACACCTGTAACCAAGACACCAATGATCCCGACTATCGTAGTACCGGGAACAAAGAGAATCTCGGCGATCACCAAGACCAATCCTATCAAGAGAAGGGCACTTAAGATAAACCAGACCATTTCATTATTTTTTCTTGAAAATAGTCAGTTTTTTGAAGGAGAAAAAACCGGACCTATAATTAAACAAAAAAAATGCCTCCTCAAAAATGAGAAGGCATTATATATTAAAGTTTGATTCTAATAAGCCCTTGCAAAGTAGACACGGCCTTTAGAGGGATTCCCGGTTAGGATGCAATTACCTTCCTCTTCCTTTCTATTCAATGGAATACACCTTATGGTTGCTTTGGTGAGTTCTTTGATTTTATCTTCGGTTTCAGAAGTACCATCCCAATGTGCGGATAAAAATCCACCTTTTGATTCCAGCAATTCTTCGAATTCAGTCCATGAATTGACCTCAGTAGTCATTTCTTCCCTAAATTTGAATGCTTTGTTATAGATGCTTTCCTGAATGTCATCGAGCAACTCACTGACATAATCCTCAAGGTTTACATCTCCAAGATTTACGGTTTCTTTGGTCAGGGTATCACGCCTAGCCAATTCGATGGTATTATTTTCCAGATCTCTAGGACCCATGGCGATCCTAAGAGGAACGCCTTTTAGTTCATACTCTGCAAATTTCCACCCGGGCTTGTGTGTATCCCTTTTATCAAAATGAACAGAGATGCCTTTACTTTTCAATTTGGCAATGATTTCCTTTGCTTTGACTGAAATCCTATCAAGTTCATCTTCACCTTTGTAAATCGGTACTATTACAACTTGATTTGGTGCAAGTTTTGGTGGAAGTACCAAACCGTTATCATCAGAATGAGCCATTATCAAAGCGCCCATCAGACGGGTACTTGCACCCCAGGATGTACCCCAGACATATTCGAGTCCTCCATCTTTTGTAGCGAATCTGACATCGAAAGCTTTTGCAAAATTCTGCCCAAGAAAATGGGAAGTTCCTGCCTGAAGAGCCTTCCCATCTTGCATCAAAGCTTCGATACAATAAGTATCTTCCGCCCCGGCAAATCTTTCATTGGCACTCTTTACCCCTCTTATCACAGGAAGAGCCATGAATGTTTCTGCAAATTCAGCATAGATGTTCATCATTTGAATAGTTTCATCGATAGCTTCCTGCTTGGTGGAATGGGCTGTATGTCCTTCCTGCCATAAAAACTCAGTAGTCCTCAAAAACAACCTGGTTCTCATTTCCCACCTGACCACGTTTGCCCACTGATTAATCAAGAGTGGAAGATCCCTGTAGGATTGGATCCAATTTTTGAAAGTGCTCCAGATTACTGTTTCAGAAGTAGGCCTAACGATCAGTTCCTCTTCCAACTTTGCTTCCGGATCTACGATCACGCTTTTTCCATCTTCAGAGTTTTTGAGTCGGTAATGTGTCACCACCGCACACTCTTTTGCAAATCCTTCTATATGGCTGGCTTCCTTTGAAAGGTAAGACTTTGGAATAAAAAGAGGAAAATAGGCATTTGTATGCCCTGTTTCCTTAAACATCCTGTCTAATTCAGCCTGCATCTTTTCCCATATTGAATAGCCGTAAGGTTTTATGACCATACAACCTCTCACAGGGGAGTTTTCTGCCAGATCCGCTCTTTTTACCAATTCATTGTACCACAAAGAATAGTCTTCACTCCTTTTTGGCAATCCTTTACTCATAGTATTTTTTGATTTGAAAAATCTAATTATCTTCGCTAATTGCTGTAGGGGGCAAATATAATCCAAAAAATGATAACCCTCTCTTATATCACTCGTATATAACGGTAATTAGTAAAAACCAAACAAATGAAAAACCTCAACAAAATATTGATCATTGGAGCTGGTGCAGTCCTCGTCTTCTCTTCTTGCAGCACTAGTCAAACAGCTACAAGGGGTAGAGAAACTGATGATCTATACTTTATGGCTTCTGATGTCAAAGTCGCCACTCAGTTTGCAGTTTCAAATAACAATCCCCAGAATTTCAATCAGTTGAATACAGTTAATCCAGCTGATTTTGAGCAGGAGAATTTCTCAGCGAGAAATGTGAATCCGGAATATATTGCAAAATACCAATCCCAAAGTGCCACTGACAATACTGGAGAAGTATATTTCGATGACGAGCAGGCACAAGATCCAAATGTAAATGTTTATAATAATTTCTATGGTTCCGGTGCCGGTGTAAACGGTGCAGGTTTCAATAGTGGTCTGAATGTAAATGTTGGTTTTGGTATGGGTTTCGGTGCTCCTATGTGGGGAATGGGAATGGGCTGGGGAATGCCAATGTGGGGAATGGGATGGAACTCAATGTGGGGATGGAATGTGGGGATTGGATGGGGAATGCCAATGTGGGGCAACCCATGGATGAACCCTTGGATGGGTGGTGGAATGTGGGGTTGGGGACATCCAGGTTGGGGACATCCAGGTTGGGGAATGCCAGGATGCTGCTGGGGTGCTCCAGGATGGGGTGGTGATAATGGTCGTCAAGTTGTAAGAGGAGGTAGACCGGGAAGAGATTCTGGAATGGCTTCAGTCGGAAACAGACCCGGATCAGATTACCCAGCCACAGCTAGGTCTGCAAGAAGAGACGCGGCCAGTCCTGATAGATCAGTAGGTGCAAGCAACAGAACGGCAGGAAGGGATTTCAGTAGATCTCAAAATGATTATTATAATAGTTCAAGAGGTAGGGTTGCCAATTCAGCAGCCACTGGCAATAGAAATGTTGGTTCTGCCGCAGCAACTAGACCAAGTAACAGGACCGGAATAGACAATGCCAGACCAACTTATAATTCAAGAAGCAATTCGGGTATGTCAAATGGCACAGCGAATAGAGGAGCAACATCTCCAAGCTTCAATAATAGAGGCACATCAAATACTAACCGAGGAGCAAACCCTTCTTACAATAGGGGTAACACCATGAATAATAGCAGGACATCTACTCCATCAAGAGGTGGGAGCATGTCTACACCTTCAAGAGGTGGAAGTATGTCAACTCCTAGCAGAAGTTCTTCTCCATCATTTAGCTCACCTAGCAGAAGTGGTGGAAGCAGCATGGGAGGAGCCAGCAGAGGAGGCGGTATGAGCTCGGGAGGATCTAGAGGAGGTAGAGGGGGAATGTAATCCCCCTTTTTTTATAGAGGCCTAATAATTTAAAATCATCCTTTGTTTAATACCTTGAGTCAAATTTCTATATTCCTTATATGATTTCGACAAAACATTTCATTCTTGGATTTTTTTTGATTTTTTTAGGCATTTCTTCAGGATATGCCCAATTTGGTTACTTTGAAGATGCATTAAG
>NZ_CDSBKL010000075.1:0-13835 GCF_977115555.1 Aquiflexum sp. | reverse complement strand
GGAAAATTTTTTCGATTTTTTTATAAATGTGATTTTCATCACTGTTTAAGGCTTTTTTGGACATTACATTTATTGTACACAAAAAAACCAAATATCCATGAGCCACTATCAGATATTGATCATTGGAGGAGGAACAGCCGGAATAACTGTCGCAGCACAGCTCCGAAGAAAAGATAAAAACCTTCAGGTTGCCATTCTTGAACCTTCCGAAAAACACTATTACCAGCCTGCATGGACATTGGTAGGTGCGGGTACATACAAATTTGAGGATACCGAAAGATCCGAAGCTAGGTATATCCCAAAAGGAGTCACTTGGGTCAAAGACAAAGCCACAGAACTGAATCCCGAAAAAAACATGGTGAAAACAGCCAAATCAGGGGATATTACCTATGATTTTTTGATCTTGGCACCGGGGCTGATCATGGCACCGGAATTACTTCCCGGACTTACTGAGGTAATGGACAAAGGAGTTGTTTGTAGCAATTATACCAATTCCAAACATACCTGGGAAGTATTGCAGAATTTCAAAGGTGGAAATGCGGTTTTTACCCAGCCTACTACCCCGATCAAATGCGGTGGTGCACCACAAAAAATCATGTACCTCGCAGAGGAATATTTCAGAAAATCTGGTGTGAGAGATAAAACCAAGGTGATTTTTGCTACTCCGGGCACAGTGATTTTTGGGGTAGAGGTCTATGCCAAAACATTGAATAAAATCATTGCCGACAGAGATATTATCCTCAAAACCTTCTATGCCCCTGTCAAAATTGACGGCGCCAAACAAGAGATTACTTTCAAGTATATCAAGGGTGATTTTGATGAATATTCCAAAAAACTAGATGCCCGAATCATGGAGAAAATGAGTGGTGAAACAGAAATCACCATCCACTATGACATGCTTCACATTGCTCCACCACAGCAGGCACCGGATTTTGTCAGGAATTCAACCGTATCGATGAAAGAGGGACCCGGAAAAGGATGGGTAGACGTTGACATCAATACACTACAACACTTAAGATTTCCAAATGTATTTTCCCTTGGCGATGTGGCTGCGCTGCCTACTGCCAAAACAGGGGCTGCCGTGAGAAAACAAGCTCCTGTAGTAGTAGGTAATTTGATTCATTTGATAAAAACCAAGAAGGTTGGTGAAATGAAATACGAAGGCTATTCCTCTTGCCCTTTGGTGACAGGATACAGCAAAATGGTCTTGGCAGAATTTAAGTATGACAACGTCAGAGACAGTGACCCACTCATCTCAACTTTTGTAGATACCAGCAAGGAACAGTATAGCATGTGGCTGCTCAAAAAATATGTACTCCCAAGAATGTATTGGGACATGATGCTCAAAGGAAGAGCCTGATAGAGATGACCCGGAGAGACACCGGGTCATTTTCTTTTTCAAAATACCGACCGATCGATTTTCTTTAAAATAAATTCCCCTTTTTATTTTTCAAAAGTTCTCTAACTTCCCGAGCGAATTTCAATAAAATGCTTAGGACCATATTATTGCTTTTGATTTTGTTTCAGGTTGAAACGGCCTTCGGGCAGATATTATCAGTTAGGGAATCGGGTTCTGAATCGCCCCTTGAGTCAGTTACTATTTCTTCTGCAAAATCAAAACTAATAGCACATACCGATAATAAAGGTGAGGTAGATATCAGTAATTTCGGAGATCAGGAAAGAATAGAAATCAGGCTCTATGGCTATATTCCAATATCAAAAAGCTACCGCCAATTGGAAACTGAGGGCTTCCGGATTTACCTCCAACATTCTGAGATCACCTTGCAACAAGCAGTAGTCTCTGCTTCCAGATGGAGCCAGTCGAGACATGAAATACCTTCTCGCATTACTACCATATCCACCGAGGAAAGAAGCCTTCTAAATCCACAAACCGCGGCTGACCTTTTGGCAATTTCCGGGGAAGTTTTTATCCAAAAAAGCCAACAAGGCGGAGGAAGCCCAATGATCAGGGGTTTTTCGACGAATCGGTTATTGTATACCGTCGATGGTGTAAGGATGAATACAGCGATTTTTAGAAGCGGTAATCTTCACAATGTCATTTCTTTGGATCCCTTTGCCACTGAAAGTACTGAAGTCTTTTTTGGTCCGGGATCGATCATTTATGGAAGCGATGCGATAGGGGCCGTGATGAGTTTTCAGACACTCGAAGCCCAACTGTCAACCTCTGAAAAAACGGATATCTCAGGAAATGTGACTTTGAGAACCAACACTGCCAACAAAGAAAAAACAGGGCATATCCACCTGAAATATGGAGGAAAAAAATGGGCCGGAGTCAGCAGTTTCAGCAAACATAACTTTGGTGACCTTAGGATGGGAAGTAATGGACCTGAGGAATTTTTGAGGCCATCTTTTGTGGTGACAGAAAACAATCAAGATGTGTTGGTGGAAAATCCAAACCCCAAAATCCAGGTTCCATCTGGGTATGACCAGATCAACCTGATGCAGAAAATCAGGTTTTCTCCTAACAAAAAATGGGATTTTCAATACGGTTTTCATTATTCAGAAACTTCTAAGTTTTCGAGATATGACAGGTTGATCAGGTTTAGACCAAACGGGCAACCCCGTAGTGCTGAATGGGAATATGGCCCACAAACCTGGATGATGAACCATGTCAAGATTTCTCATAACTCCGAATCAAAAGCCTTTGACCAGGTCAATTTAAACCTTGCCGTCCAAAAATTCGGTGAAAGCAGAATTGATAGGAACTTCAAGGACCCAATCCGCCGGACAAGAACAGAAGAAGTCATGGCTTATTCAGTCAACCTTGATTTTTTGAAGACTTTTCCAGAAAATGCCAAACTGTTTTATGGCATTGAGGTGATCCAAAACGATGTGCAATCCACAGGCACGGATGAGAACATCAATTCTGGAGAAGTATCCGTAGGCCCAGCAAGATACCCCCAAGCCACTTGGCATTCCTATGCCGCCTATGGCACTTATCAAAAGAAACTTTCTGCAAAATCATTGGTACAGGCGGGGCTGAGGTACAATTTCTTTGGATTGAATGCCGACTTTAGCAACAACCTTGATTTTTATCCATTTCCGTTTGAAAAAAGTGAAAACCGGGAGGGTGCTTTCAATGCTAGCACCGGATGGGTTTACACTCCGGCACCGGAATGGACAATGCATTTAAATGTTTCAACAGGATTCAGATCCCCAAATGTAGATGACATAGGAAAGGTTTTTGACTCCGAACCGGGAACAGTGATTGTTCCTAATCCTGACCTAAGTGCAGAATATGCCTATAATTTGGAAGCCAACGTTGGAAAAGTTTTTGGAGATTGGATGGTGATTGACCTCACCGGATATTTCACCCATTTGGACAATGCCATGGTAAGAAGGAGCTTCAGCCTCAATGGGCAAGACAGTATTATCTATGACGGAGAATTGAGCAAAGTCTTGGCTTTACAAAATGCCGCTTTTGTCCGCATCATTGGGCTTCAGGCCGCATTAGAAATCAAGCTGCCTTTGAATTTGACCTTTTCTTCAAAATTAAACATCCAAAAAGGAACAGAAGAAACAGATGACGGAACTCAAAGCCCCTCCCGACATGCCCCACCTACTTTTGGGGTAAGCCGTCTTGAATACCAAAAAGAAAAATTGACAATTCAGCTATTTTCTGAATACTCAGGAGGGTTTTCATTTGAACAGCTTCCACTTGAAGAAAGGGGAAAACCTGAATTGTATGCCATTGATAAGGATGGAAACCCATACAGTCCTTCTTGGGCTACCTTAAATCTGAAAGGATTGTATCGATCCAATAAGTATTTGGCTTTCAGTCTTGGTCTGGAAAACATCACCGATGTCAGGTTTAGAGCATACAGTTCGGGAATAGCTGCACCGGGCAGAAATTTTATCCTGAGTCTGATGGTAAATTTCTGATTACGGTTGACATTTCGTGACACCTATCACCAAATTAAATTTATAAATGAAGTAGCTTAACAGAAAAAAAACATGCGCACTTCCCTCACATTGCTCCTTTTGGTCCTATTTACCGCATTTGCCTCAGGCCAGGTGGTATCTACCGCTGAACATAAAATCCTCTTCCAACTCACAGATGGTGAACCTGAGGTACACAAAAAGTTTATCAGGCAACTCAACAATGTACTCACTGCCGCCCCCAATGCCAAAATCGAAGTGGTCACACATGGAATGGGCGTGGATTTACTCTTGAATAATAACAAAGCTTTAGAAAACGATTTGCAAAAACTGGTCGATAAAGGAGTCGTATTTGTCGTCTGTGAAAACACTATGAAGCAAAGGGATTTGAAAAAAGAACAGTTTCTTCCCTTGGCTGGATTTGTCCCTGCGGCCATCATTGAGCTCGTCATGAAGCAGGAAGCCGGTTGGATTTATATCAAGGCGGGAGGTTGAAAACAATTCTAATTCAGGCCGTTTTTTTGATCCCTTTTCCCTTTTTTGGAATGAGAACAAGTTATACACTAAATAATTCTTTTTTCAGCATTATATGAAAAACTTAGATAATTTTGTAGAAAACATACCCAATGCTCGAAACCGTTGAAAATTTCGCAATTGAGATCGGTCCTATTAAGGCCGCTTTGCTAGCAACTTTATTCACATGGTTTGTTACTGCAATGGGAGCTTCCATTGTATTTTTCTTTAAGACGATCAACAGGGCCGTTTTTGATACCATGCTTGGATTTACAGGAGGGGTGATGATTGCGGCGAGTTTTTGGTCACTTTTAGCACCTAGTATCAAGCATTCTGAAAAAATGTTTCCATCCATGCCATGGTTTCCGGCTGCAATAGGCTTCCTTCTTGGCGGCTTTTTCATTTTCGGATTGGACAAACTTATGCCACACCTCCACATCAATTTCAAAAAAGAGGAAACTGAAGGTGTAGCCACCAAATGGCATAAATCCACACTTTTACTTTTGGCGATCACGTTACACAATATCCCTGAAGGACTAGCTGTAGGCATCCTGTTTGGGGCTGCGGCAAACGGTATGGAAGGAGCAAGTATCTCTGCAGCGATCGCATTGGCCATAGGTATCGGAATACAGAATTTTCCTGAGGGTCTTGCAGTCGCAATACCGCTGAGGAGGCAGGGAGTCAGCCGTAGAAAAAGCTTTTGGTATGGACAGTTATCGGCTGTCGTAGAGCCCATCGCAGGCGTACTAGGTGCTGTAGCTGTCATACATATGCAGGATGTACTTCCTTATGCATTGTCCTTTGCAGCTGGCGCGATGATTTATGTGGTAGTAGAAGAAGTAATCCCCGAAACCCAACGGGACAAATACACTGACCTGGCAGTGCTTGGATTCATGCTTGGCTTTACCGTCATGATGATTTTGGATGTGGCTTTAGGGTAAGATTCATATCACCCCTTTTCCCCCAAGATAACAACCGGTTTGACGACAGGCTTCCTTTTTAAGCCAAATGCATCGATGGCGTATCTGCTGATATGGGCTTCCATTTCTTCCACCGAATCAGTCAATAAAAAAAGCTCCAAATCTTCCTTGTTTATGGTTCCATATTCGGCCATATGCTTGATATAATTATACAGCTCATGGTGAAAATCGCTGCACATCAATACCACAGGAAAGCGCCTCATCACATTGGTCTGAATCAATACCAAAGCTTCGAAAAACTCATCCAAGGTGCCAAAACCTCCCGGCATGACCACAAAAGCATAGCTGTATTTTGAAAGCAGGACTTTCCTGACAAAAAAGAAGTTGAAGTCCATCCATTTGTCCAAATAAGGATTGGGATGCTGCTCAAAAGGTAAAATGATATTGCATCCGATAGATTTACCTCCGACATTTTTGGCACCTCGGTTTGCTGCTTCCATGATGCCGGGACCGCCGCCTGTCATGACAGTAAAACCCAATTTGCTGACTCTTTCCCCAACTTTGACTGCGAGTTTGTAAAATTTATCATTTTCCTGAAATCTCGCAGAACCAAAAACAGTCACACAAGGCCCTACAAAATGGAGCATCCTAAATCCCCTGACAAATTCCATTATAACTTTCATGAGGAATTTGAAATCTGCCCAACGTGTCTGTGGACCGGCAAAAAAGGCTTCTTCCTCAGGGTTGACCAAAGGAGAAAACCCGGTAAAATGTTTTTTTATCATTGGGTAAACCTATTAATAAATCCAAAAATTGAAAAGAAATTTCTATTCCGAAAATGGTGATAAAAAGAACATTTCTTCTTCATGGATAAAAGTTTGAATTGGATTCTTATCAAGCTGGTCTTTGTGTGAGGAGATTACTTAAACTTATACCCCACATTAAATACAATACCATAATCAAAGTTGGTGTTGCTTCCTTCCAATGCCTGATTGTCATAGTTGGTGTAAAATTGTAAACCTAAGTCCAAATTACTGATCACTTCCCAATTAACTCTTGTTTCTCCGTCAAACCTTTTTCTTCCATTCTGATTTACCCCAAAAAAGAATTTGGGGATAATTGAAAAAGAAAGATTTGGCGCTGCATAATGGAAATAATCCAACTTAAACTGTGCAGGAATCTCAAAAAGATTACCCGATGTGGTTCCTTCCAAACTCCTTTCTTGGTTGATAACAACCCCCGAACTCAAAACACCCTGGAGGTTACTTTTAAATAGAAACCGCCTACCAAATCCAACCAATTCCTGTATCCTACTTGCCAAACCTAACTCAATATTTCGCTGGTAGTTCAATGCCAAACCGGCTACCAATACTGAATTGATATTATAATAACCTCCTACAGCAACTGATTCACGGTCCCGTGTTTTTTCACCTTGGTTATTGGTATATATAAATGATCCATTAAACTCCAAACGGAATTTTTGTTCCGTAAACATCAAATTCCAATCAATATTTGTCCTCCCGATATCACTTGACTTTGTATAAGAATACCCTAAGGCAACTGTACCTTTTATCTTTTTAATAAATTTCTTTTCCAAAGATACCAAATTGAAAATGTTGATGATTGGGTATGGCTTCTCTACAAAACCATCATCGACAATTACCTCTCCGTACACTTTTGAGGGTTTCAAAATTCCATAATATACCGATTCGTCGATGGTTTGGATCCTGTAGGTCGACATACCGGCTTTGATTGTTTTGATTTTGTGGTATTTGACATTTTGCACTGAAAGGTCAACGTCATCAAATTGGATGATGCCCAAACTGATGCTATTCAGCTTCCCGACCATGATCTGACCATTTCTCAGGTAAAGGGTGTCCTTTTCCTGGGCATTGGCAATGAAGCTGACTGAAAGCAGGCAAAAACAAATAAAAACAAGAAAAAACCTTGAAATCATGGTCCAAAATATGAATTTATTCAATCAAAAGAGTTTGATCTAAAATTATTTTAACCAAAATTGAATAAGTAATTCCCCTCTGATTTCACTGATTGAAATTCAAATCAAATTTTAAAACATGAACAGACGCACATTTTCCAAAGTGACTTCACTAACCGTTATCGGTTCTTGCTTAATGGCTGCTCTACCTTCAATGGCTTCTGGTCTCAAAGCCAAAAGCAAAATCCGGCTTGGAGGACCTCTGTTTGAAAAATTTGATTCTCCTGAAACTTGGGTGGCTGCTGTAAAAAATACAGGCTATCGGGCGGTATATTGTCCCGTAGGACTTCAGGCTGATAACAATGAAATAAAAGCATATAAGAAAGCCGCTGATAAGGCTGACATCCTCATTGCCGAAGTGGGCGCATGGTCTAACCCTATCAGTCCTGACAAAAAAACCGCCAAGGAAGCCTTGGATAAATGTGTGGCCTCATTAGACCTTGCCGATCAGATCGAAGCCAAATGCTGCGTCAACATCGCCGGATCGAAGGATGCCGAGATTTGGGCCGGTCCTCACCAAGACAATTTCTCGGAAGATACTTTTGACCTGATCGTGGAGACAACCAGGAAAATCATCGATCAGGTCAAACCAAAAAACACCTTTTACACCTTGGAGGCCATGCCTTGGATTTTTCCTGAATCGGCAGATTCCTATCTCCGGTTGATCAAAGCCATAGACCGCAAAGCTTTTGCTGTCCACCTTGATCCCGTCAATATGGTAACAAGCCCGGCCCTTTTCTTTAGAAATGAAGATATGATCAAAGACTGTTTCAAAAAACTCGGCCCTTTTATCAAAAGCTGTCATGCCAAAGACCTGGTATTGAAGAAAAATACTTTTATGCCGGAATTTAACGAGGTCAGGCCCGGTCTTGGCCAAATGGATTACAGAATTTTTCTTTCCGAACTTGCGAAATTCCCTGAAGTGCCACTCATGATGGAGCACCTGCAGACAGCAGAGGAATATAAAGCTGGGGCGGAGTATATATGGAAAGTGGAAGAAGAAATCAGATGAGGAAAAGCCTTTAAATTGGTTAATTTGCTCAAAAAAAATCAAATAGACGTCTGTAATCCATTTGAATTTCGACTTTACTCAGGCTTTAATTAACCAATTATAAGGATTCCTACTTATTAAATGGCAATAAATGTTTGCCATGATTTTAATTTCACCCTATATTTCCTGCTTCTAGAAAAATCTTCTGATTGAAAAAATCCATTCCCATATTATTATTGACTTGCTTTGCCCTATACCACTTTGGGTATTATGGTCTTTACTTTTCATATTCAGCCAAAATAGAAACAAAATGGTCTGAAAGGATTTTTCAAGATCAAGAAAACCTTGAAATTAAAATAAAACATATCCCGATTTCCTTGCCTTATATGGCAGATCAGGAACATTTTCAGGTAACCAATACTGCTTTTGAAGAAAACGGACAGCATTACAGAGTGATCAAGCAGCGGTACTTAAGCGATACTTTGGAAATTGTTTACGTAGCTGATATAGAAAAAGGAAATCTCACTAAAACCCTAAAGAAATGGATCAGCTCTTTGGTTCAAGATGAAAATCCAGACCCTAGCAGCAATAGTGTATTGTCAAAACTATTTGCTAAAGACTACTCTAAGCCGGAAAACAGCTTTTTATTCATCCCATTTAACCAATTTAGAGAAAAGTTTACTTCCTTGATTTTTTTGGAATCTGAAAATGATTATTCCAAATTGGATAGCCCTCCTCCCCGGTTCTCATAAAATATTTTTATTCTTAAAAGGGATGAAAAGGTCTCCTAAATTTGAGACAACTTTTAGTCTTAAAACCAAATTAGAGACTTGTATAACACGCTCGTCACACTGATCCCAACAACAGTATTGGAGAAGTGTCTCATTATTCTGAGATCTTTCATCCTCGTACCTCGGATTCAAGATGACGCAACACCAACCTTCATTCCTTTCCTGACCATTTTAAATTGTTAAGGACATAGAATGAGGGATGACCAATCGTCATTACACTTTCTTTTGACCATTTAAGATCCCTGAGTGATGTACAATTTAAAAGACTATGGACTATTTTCTGTGGTCTGAATATTTTCTAAAACCAATTTCAAATGACAATTTGAAAATTCCTATGAAACAAAAAATTACATTACCATATATATTAACCTTGTTATTGAATCTGATCTGGGGAATGGCATTTGCCCAGACTGACACCCTTAGCAATTATGACCTAAAGGAGTTTAAGGTACTAGGAGTCAGGGAAAATGAGGTTATTGTACCCCTTGCCAATATCCACAAAACTTTTATCATCGGAGGGAGGAAATCAGAAGTCATCTCTGTCAAGGACTTACCTGCAAACCTCGCAGAAAAAACAGGTCGTCAGGTTTTTGCCAAAGTTCCCGGCGGCTTAGTCTATGACATGGACGGTTCCGGCAATCAGGTGAATTTCTCGGTCCGTGGGTTGGATGCCCACCGCAGTTGGGAATTCAATGTCCGTCAAAACGGAACCATCATCAATACGGATATGTATGGCTATCCGGCAAGTCACTATTCTATGCCAATGGAAGCAGTCGAACGTATCGAATTGGTCAGAGGGACAGCCGCCCTTCAATATGGACAGCAATTTGGAGGAATGTTGAATTATGTGCTAAAAAGCCCGGATCCGACCAAGGTGTTTTCGTACGAAAACCTGACTACAGTTGGATCTTTTGGGCTTTTCGCTTCTTACAATGCTATCGGAGGCAAAGTGGGGAAACTGACTTATTATGCCTACTACCAAAAAAGAACCTCAAATGGTTATCGTGACAATGCCCGCTCGGATTCGGATGCGCAGCATGTCGGTTTGACTTATGACTTCAATGAAAACCTGAATTTCAACGTGCAGCTTTCAAGAAGCTACTACTTATACAGGATTCCAGGTCCATTGACAGACGGGCAGTTTGCCGAGAATCCAAGGCAAGCCACAAGGGAAAGGAATTTCTATTCCCCAGAAATTTACATCCCTTCCCTCTCTTTGGACTGGCAAATCAGCCCAAAAACCAGGTTTGAATGGATAGGTTCAGGGGCATTTGGACAAAGAAGTTCAGTTACTTTTGATGGTTTTGCCAATGTCCCCGATGTGATCAATCCTGAGACCAATGAATTTGCGCCACGAAATGTCGACATTGACAATTACCATAGCAGAACTACAGAAGCTAGGATTATACATGAATACCGATTGGGTCATGTCAAAAACTTCTTAACCGGATCAGTTCGGTATTTCAATAATAAGTTCGATAGAAGACAGCGGGGAATGGGGACAACAGGTTCGGATTTTGACCTTTCAGTTTCCAATGGTTTTGTGAGAGATATGACCCTACATTCTGAAAGCATTGCCATGGCACTTGAAAATCAATTTAATTTCTCTCCGAAATTCAGTATTTCTCCGGGGATCAGGTATGAATATGGCAATTCCGACATGACAGGACGCATTGACTACTTAGAAGAAGGCAAAGTTCCTAGAACGATTCCTTACAATTTCTTCACTTTGGGAGCCCATGCCGCCTATTTCATCAATTCCCATTCGAAACTGTATGGCGGTATTTCCCAAGCAGTAAGACCAGTGATTTTTCAGGACCTGATTCCCGGTAATCCCTTGGCTACCATCAATGAAAACCTGACCAATTCTTTTGGTTACAATGCCGAATTTGGTTGGGAAAACTCATTTGATGATAAGATAAAATACAACCTGACTCTTTTCAGGACTTATATAGGAAACAGGATCGGGAATATCCTTGTGGAGGAAAACGGTCAAACTTTGATCGCCAAAAGCAATATTGGCAACAGCATGACAGATGGAATTGAATTGTATTTGGATATGAAAATTATTTCTTCAAATCAATTTTCCCTTTCATTCTATACCGCCACATCCTATATGGATGCGAGATACCTAAATGGAAATGTTTCAAATGGAGAATCAAACCAGGACATTACGGGAAATAAAATTGAGGCAGTACCCACTTGGATCAGTAGAAACGGATTGACCGGAACCGTGGGCCCTCTCAAAATTGTCCTTCAACATCAGTTTGTCGGAGAATCATATGCTGATGCATTGAACACCAGGATTCCTCCGGCTTCAGGTGCAGTGGGAATTGTTCCCGAATACCATGTTTGGGATTTAAATATGGCATTCCCGTTTTTGGAAAAGTTTGTACTCAGGGCAGGAATCAACAATTTGTTTGACAAGCAATACTTCACCAAAAGACCCCAAATGTATCCGGGTCCGGGAATATGGTCCTCAGATGGAAGGGGATTTGTGGTTTCTTTTGGTGCAAAAATTTAAAGAAAGGTTTTTAATTTATCCCTATTTAAAAATAAGAAGCAGCCTTATTTCAGGCTGCTTCTTAATTTCCTTTTCAAAGAGAGGTTTTCTTCCTGAAGCTTTTCTATTTTATCCAAAAGACCGATCACCACCTCCACGCCTTCCGGACTGAGCTCCAGGTCTTTGTACAACCTGACGATCAGCTCAAGTTTTGTAAGCTTTTCTTCCTCCAAATAGAATTCCTCTTTTTCTTGGACTATTTCGACCAAACCCAATTCTTGAAAGGTAAAAATCAACCTAGATTCAATGCCGTGGTATTGGCAGAAAGTTTGGATGCTGATGTGGTTAGTTGGTTCCATGGGTTTTGAGTTTGGATAATTGTTCAAATAGTGCTTTTTCCTCCTCTGAAATGCTTTTTGGAATTTCTACTTTGTAAGTGACATAAAGGTCACCAAACTTTCCTTCTTCTTTGTACACTGGAAAACCTTTGCCTTTCAACCTGACTTTGGTATCGCTCTGCGTTCCAGGACTGAGTTTGAGTTTGACTTTTCCATCCATGGTTGGCACTGTGATTTCTCCTCCCAAAATCGCGGTATAAAGATCCACATTGACATTGGCATACAGGTCATTGCCCTCCCTGACAAAGTCAGTATCGTTTTGTATCACAAACTTGATATACAGATCTCCTTTTGGTCCGCCATTGGCACCTTCCCCACCATAGCCACGGATTTTGATGGTCTGCCCATCTTCCACACCGGCCGGAATGGTGAGGCGAATATTTTTGCCATCCACAGTAAGGGTCTGCTTTTGTGATTGAAAAACATCTGAAAGCCTGAGGTGTAACTCTGACTTGTAATCTGCTCCTTTATATCTGGCATTTTCCCTGCCAGAACTTTGGAAACCGGCGCCACCGCCAAACATGGAACTGAAAAAATCTGAAAAATCCTCTTCTGTATAATGTCCGGAATATGCCCTGCTGCTTCCCTGACCGGATGGCCTTGATTGTCGACCTCCTGCTTTTTCAAATTCTTCGGCATGTTTCCAATCCTTTCCGTATTGGTCGTATTTCTTCCTTTTCTCCGGATCACTTAGAACCTCGTTGGCTTCATTGACCTGTTTGAACCTAGCCTCAGCCTCCTTGTCATTGGGATTGAGATCAGGGTGATATTTCCTGGCAAGCTTCCTATAGGCTTTCTTGATGTCCTCGGGAGATGCTTTTTTATCAATTTCCAAGATTTTATAATAGTCTATAAATTCCATTTGCTTATCAATTTATGACTTCTATCTGATTTCTACCGATTTTGACTGTACCGTTTTGCTCCAGTTTTTTGAGCAACCTACCCACTACTTCACGAGAGGTATTCAGTTCCGATGCAATTTGCTGCTGTGTGGCTTTCAAGATTTGGGAATTATTGACATCCACTGCCTTGCGAAGGTAAGTAAGTAACCTCTCGTCCATATGATGGAAGGCGATTTCGTCAACTACTTTGAGTAGTTCTTCAAATCTGTATTGGTAGCTTGCCATGACAAAATAATACCAGGATTTGTATTGGAACATCCACTCGTCCAGCTTTTCGATGGGAATGTTGATGGCAGTAGTATCCTCTTGGGGAATGGCCTTGATCTTAGAATAACCTTCCCTGGCAGAACAGATTAGAGTAATCGCGCAGGCTTCACCTTCCTTCAGGTAGTATAGAAAAATCTCATGCCCTTCTTCATCTTCCCTGATTATCTTAATTGTCCCTTTGACAATCAAAGGAATCTGCTTTACCTGCTGCCCTAGATCCATCATGAGTTCTTCCTCTGGATAAAGAACCAACTCCCCTTCCCTGACAATTTCTTCAATTAACTCCTTTTCAAAATCAGGAAAATTGGCCTTCAGCAGGGTTTTGACGTCACCTTTGACACCCATCATAGTTTCTATTGATTTAAAATTGATTTCCCTCTTTCAAAATATCATTCTGTAATTTAACTTTTTAACAGCCAATTAATCATTAAATTGAACATTTTTATAATTTGATTTGGAAAACCAAACTTGATTACTAAATTTATTGAAGTATAAATTAACTATGTCTAAAATAAGAAAGAGATGGGGTTCATCAATGTAATATTTGACACATATAGGAAATACTTTATCCGGTAACTTTACCTTCTGAAAAATGTGAATAATAAATTTTTTGTAAAAAACACTGGATTTCATCGGGGAATACACTAAATTTAA
>NZ_CDSBKL010000074.1:0-13957 GCF_977115555.1 Aquiflexum sp. | reverse complement strand
AGAAGAATATTGGGAGTAGGGGCAGAAAGGGTTTTTTTAAATCTTGGATAAACAGGGAAATCAGCCAAAAGAAAAAAAATTTTAATCCCCAACAAAGGACACAAGCGGAACGAAGGCTTATCCCTGTAGTAGTACATGTCTTGCATAATGACACTCCGGAGGGTACTGGAAATAATATACCTTTTTCACAGATTGAGGCCCAAATCAGAATTTTAAACGAGGACTTTAGACGGCTAAATAGTGATACTACATTAACTCCTGCAGAGTTTTTGGGAGTGGTAGCAGATGCCAACGTTGAATTTGTTTTGGCAAAACAAGACCCAAATGGATTGCCGACTAATGGTGTTGTGCGTGTAGTAGGTCCAAAGACTTCATATAATCCCAATAGCTCAAGTGATGTGGAATTGATTGGACAAACATCTCTTTGGCCACCTGAAGACTACCTAAACATATGGGTTGTAACCTTGGTGTCTCCATTTATTGGTTATGCATCATTCCCTATTTCCAATTTGCCGGGACTTAACTTCCCCCCAAATTCGAGAGAAACCGATGGTGTTACTATTGATTACAGGTATTTTGGAGAAGGAGGAAATGCAGTGGCTGGTTCCAAAGGCCGAACCACAACCCATGAAGTTGGTCACTTCTTTGGACTACGTCATATTTGGGGAGATGGAGATTGTTCCGTGGATGACTTCGTGGAAGATACACCTAATCAAAGCGGTTCAAATAATGCTTGTAGAACAGATAATCCAAGATTTACCTGTAATACAAGAGATTTGGTGGAAAATTATATGGATTATACGCCAGATGTTTGTATGAACAATTTCACTTTGGGACAAGTGGCAAGGATGGATGTCGTGTTGGCTGAAAGTCCTAGACGAGCTTCCTTGGTCAATGGCATAGGGACTGTTTCACCAGAGTTATTGTTAAATGATCTGGCTATCCAAAGGATCATTGATCCCCAAAATTTGGTATGTGATTTAAACGTCACACCTTCATTGATTATATTTAACCGGGGGTCGAACAGTGTTACGTCTGCCAGTATTGAGATCAGAAACAACGGATTATTGATTCAGGTAAAAAATTTCAACCTAAACCTGAATACAGGTGACGAAACAATTGTATCCTTTGATCCTATTATTTTAAACCCTTCTTCCAATAATTTTGTAGCGACCATTACTCAGGTGAATGGTATTTCAGATTCAAACCCATCCAACAATACGGCTCAATCAAATCCTAGTTTACAGCCGGTAGTGCCATTGCCTTATGTGTTCGACTTCAACGACTTAGGTAGCAAGTGGGTAATTGATAACCCGGATGATTTATTTACTTGGGAAAGGACCCAAGTTACCCTTGATGGCCAATCCCAGGAAGCTATTTACATCAGAAATTATGAATATGAGGCTTTTGGAGAATTGGATTATTTGATATCACCACAAATAGACTTAAGTACTTCCCAAAATGCACAATTGACTTTCAATATGGCTTATGGGCCTTTTAATAATTCTTCATTTGGGGATTATTTGATTGTGGCTGTATCTACTGATTGTGGAAATACTTTTGAAATAGTAGATGCGCCATATGATAAAGATTACATTTTCTTGCAGACTTCTACTCCTACCTTGGATGAATTTATTCCCACAAGCAGCTCTCAGTTCAGGCGAGAGATTGTCAATTTAAGCCAATATGCAGGGATTGGAAATGTCAGGATTGCCTTTATTGCAAGAAACGGATTTGGCAACAATCTGTTCCTTAAAGATATTGAAATCCTGACTGAGGAAACTTACAAATATGATCTTAAGCTTACAGAATTGGTCAGCCCTACTCCCATAGGGTCAAACAACCATGACAATGAAGTGATATCAGTAACAAATACAGGAAACCTTCCCGTTTCAGGATTTATTTTCAGGAGGATTTCAGGTAGCTTAAACCAAAGTTTTATTGCCAGAGCAGAGCCGCTCGCAGCAGGGGAATCTGCCTCTATCAATCTTCCAAAGTCGACATCTCTTGGGATTAACACATTGGGATACACCGTTCTTTTCCCAAATTTTGATCAAAATGAAAGAGAAATCATCGATTTGAGAAGATTTGTCCAAATGGATACCGAAAAAACAAGAGCTCCTTTTAGGCAAAACTTTAATGGAACCTCTTCCATTGGGCCTTGGATAAGCATCAATCCTGAAAATCAAATTCCTTCTTGGATTATTTTTCCCCTACAAACAGGACCAATTGGCAGCAATGTCAGCAAAGTAGAATTTACGCCTACAGAAAACAGTTTCTGGCTTGGTTCTCCAATATTGGATTTATCCATTAGCCCTCAGGCGGGTCTTTTCTTTGACAGGGCAGCAGGTATTTTAAATCCCGAGGCAGTATTGAAGATTATGGCAAGTGATAATGGCGGAGATACTTATACCGAGGTATATAGGAAAACAGGATCCGAAATCACCACAGTTCAAGATGGAAATGCCAACCCCAACAATCCGTCAGAGTTTGTTAGGGACTTTGTAGACTTGACGCCTTTTGCCGGAAAAGACAAGAAAAATTCCCGAGTCGCATTCGTTTTGGAAAATAGTGATGAGGAAAGCAGTTCTGTTTATCTAGATAATATTGAGCTCTTCCTTTCAGCAAATCCCGAACCGGTGATTCCTCCATTAGGACAAATTTCACTTTATCCCAATCCATCCACTGATTATTTTAATGTCGCTTTCAATTTCCCGCTGTTTGAATCAGTCAATATTCAGATTT
The DNA here is from genome assembly GCF_977115555.1 of Aquiflexum sp. Taxonomy (NCBI): domain Bacteria; kingdom Pseudomonadati; phylum Bacteroidota; class Cytophagia; order Cytophagales; family Cyclobacteriaceae; genus Aquiflexum; species Aquiflexum sp. The sequence continues at coordinate 11,212 of NZ_CDSBKL010000074.1, read as the reverse complement.
ACTCATCAACTGGGGCATTATTGCATGATGTAGATTATCCGAATACCCTAAACCAGACTTATACTTTCACTTCCCAACAGTTTTCAAAGGGATTATTTATTCTAAAAATCACCAGTAAATCTGTAAGTGAAACCAGAAAATTATTTATTCAATAAGGAAATTTAAAATAATCAAGGGGTATTTACCAAAACAAAAAATCAACATCTGAACCTTGAAATTTGAAAAATCTAACAAGAAAAAACAGGAAATAATAAAGACAAAGCAAGAAGTCGAAGATCCCTAAAAAGGCCTTCGACTTTTTTCTTTTCTGATTACCTTTCTACAAAGTGTCTATTTGACGATATTTGTTCTTTGGAAAACAAATATAATTTTACCTTTATACGTTAGCTTAAAGAATTCATCTGATACATGGGTAATACAAAAGATTCTATAAAAAAAATCGCCATACACATCGGTTTGGTTTTTCTAACCATCACCTTATTATCTTTTATTTTTCTAAAGGTCTACCTTCCTTCCTATACTAATCACGGTCAGACTGTGACAGTGCCAAATCTTGAAGGATATGAGGTCAGTGAGTTGGACAAATTCCTTTCCGATAGGGACTTGACTTATGAGGTCAACATAGATAGCGGATTCAATGTTGAAGCAAAACCGTTTTCAGTTCTCAAACAAAATCCAAATCCTGAAAGTAAAGTCAAACGAGGAAGGAAAATCTATGTTACCCTAAACGCACGAAATGCTCCTTTGATAAAAATGCCCAACCTTGTCAATAGCCAATTGAAAAATGCACAGGAAATTCTCGGAAATATCGGTTTGGTTCGGGGAGAGATAATCTATATTCCTGACATCGGGATAAATGTGGTTTTGGAACAGAAATATAGAGGAAGAAATATACCTGAGGGATTTGAAATCCCAAAAGGCTCACAAGTTGACCTTGTGGTAGGCGATGGTCTTGGAAATCAAATTCTCGAAGTACCACCTTTAATAGGATTGGATGAAATAGATGCCGAATTTTTGATTATTGGATCCGGATTGAGAATGGGGAATATAGATTATGCCATAACCGATACCGTGGCATCCGGGATTATAATAAAACAAATGCCTCCTGCAGGTGCCAAAGTGAAGACCGGGGAACCAATAAATATCTGGATTTCCGAAAGCAAGAAAAGTTCAACTGACTTTTAAATGAGTTTATTGAGACCTATATATTTTGTTTTAATTGCTCTGGTACTTTTTTTAAGTCCATACGCTTCCTTTGCCCAGTTTCGCCAACTTCCCACCCCAATTCCGGATCAAAAATCCGTTTCAAAAAACATGAATTTTAGGATTCAGGCAGAACCATTGAAGCTTCCATTTTGGGATGATTTTTCCAATTCCCACTTGGATTCAAACAAATGGATCAGCGAAGGGGTCACGCTTTCAAATACTGTTGCGAATGCCGCCCCGACAAAAGGCACTTTGCTCCTTGATGGCATAGATGAAAAAGGAAGACCCTACTCTACTGTTCAATTTGAGCAGGGCTTTACAGATAAAATCACTTCAAGACCCATCAATTTATCCGGCTTATCCGGCTCAGAAGCAAATTCAGTTTTTTTCAGTTTCTTTTGGCAATCAGGAGGAAAAGCAGAAATCCCTGATCCAAATGATTACCTCCTGCTTCAATTTTTGGATCAGGACAGCCTTTGGGTCAACGTATGGGAACAATCCGGTGGTCTGACGGCAGAGGAATTTTTCTTTACCCAAGAAATAATAAAAGTACTTCCAGAATTTCTACATGAAGGATTTCAGTTTAGGTTTCAAATTCAGGGAAGGCGTTCAGGTCCATTTGATAGTTGGATTTTGGACTATGTTTTCCTTCACAAAAACAGAAATTTGACTGATTTATCCTTTCCCGACCGTGCACTTACCCTTTCCAATGCTAGGCCATTTGATAAATATTCCGCTATACCTCTTTTTATCCTGAAGCAGGATCCTGACGCATTCTGGAATGCTACCTCCAATGAATTTAAAAATCTTGAAAATGGATTCAGGGCCATGGAATATTCATTTGAAATAAGAGAAAAAGAAAGTCAAAACCTTGTTAAATCCATCAACAGCAATACTCCATTTAACCCTGTACCTATAGGTCAGGAAAGGAGAGGATTTTCGAGTAATCCCATCAATGAGGTTCCTCTTCCTGGAGAAGAAATGGATTATGAAATAATCAGCTATTTGATAACAGGTGACGGGTTATTGGAAGGGGTAGAAAATGGGCTACCAGTCTCTTATCCGGAAGTGGATTTTAGGGTTAATGATACAGTAAGAACTACTTTGCCTCTGAAGGATTTTTTGGCTTATGATGACGGTAGTGTAGATTATTCTGCAGGAATCAACCAAAGGTCCGGAATGCTTGCTGTCAGATATGAAGTGAACAATACCGTGTTTTTGAAAGGACTGAGTATCAACTTTACAAATTTTACCCAATTGGGCGGAGTTATTGATCTGATGGTATGGAAGGAATTGGAAGAAGATCCTATTTATAAAAAAGAGGTATTTATCCCTACTAAAGAAGCACTTAACGAATTCGCCTATTTCGAAATTGATCAAAACATTGAACTCAATGGCACATTTTATATAGGGTTTACCCAATTTACAAATGATTTCCTTTATGTAGGATTAGACAAAACCTATGACAACGGCAGTGAGATTTTTTTTAATGCCACCGGGTCTTGGGTACAAAATGAAACCGTAGAAGGATCCTTGATGATGAGGGCACACCTGACAGAAACTCCTCCTGTCGAAAGTGAGTCTGAAGCTTCGATCCCATTAAAGATATATCCTAATCCAGTGATAGGAGATTTGTTTATTGAAGGCAAAATTGAAAGTGTTAATATTTATGATCATATGGGCCGAAATATTATCCTGCCCATTTCGGATAATGACAAAGGGAAAATTGTTAATTTTGAAGGAATGCAGATGGGAATATATCTGATTAAGACCACCATCGGCCAAGAACAAAAGTCATTTAGAATACTGGTTAAATAAAAGCAAAATGGAAGATATTACTGTCACAGAACTTAAAAAGAAATTAGAAGACAAAGACGACTTTGTATTCATAGATGTCAGGGAAGAATGGGAATACGAAGAAGATAACCTAGGAGCCCTAAACATTCCCATGGGCCAATTGGCACACCAACTTGATGAAATTAAAGATTTCAAGAACAAAGAAATTGTAGTACAATGCCGATCCGGTGCAAGAAGCGGAAATTCCAAAAGATTTCTTGAAAGCCAGGGTTTTACTAAAGTCCGGAATTTACTTGGTGGAATAATAGCCTACCGGGAAATGGAAGAAAATGAATGATCAAATCCTTTTCAGCTATGAATAAATTTGATTTTAATTAATTCAACAGACTCCTATCTGAAAATAAACAGTCTTGAGACTGTTTATTTTTTTGAATAGGTGGTTCAATCATATTCATAGAAAATTTGGTTACAAATCCGGTTTACGATCAATTTTACATCTACAAGAAAACATCTTTACAACCATGTCAAAGAGAAAAACAATCTTAATAGCACTTTCGATGTTGGCTTTACAGGTTCAGGCCCAAAAGAGCAGTATTGAATCAGAATTTAATGAAAAGGAAGCCATATCTCACTTTAGGTATTTGGCATCAGATGAACTGATGGGGCGAGATCCTATAAGGCCTGAAATTGATGCAGCAGCAAGATATATATCAGAGCAGTTTTGGAAATATGGCGCAACTCAAATAGATGGTGCAAATGGATACTACCAAAATATTCCTTTCAGGCTTTCTTCTCCCCCATCCAAGGGGACTGTTTCACTTGGCAGCAAGTCATTTGAACAAGGTGATGAACTTCTGGTTTTGGACGGACCTTCATTGACAGGCAAATTTGAAATGATTGTCGTAGGCTATGGACAGGAATCTGATTATTCAGGTAAAAATGTAAAAGGAAAAATCGTGGTAACCAATGTAGGTGCGCCAAACAGGCTAAGTCCGGCAGATCTTTTCAGCGCCGGAAGAGAAAAAATCTCTTTGGCCAAATCCAAAGGTGCAATTGCCCTGATTGAAATGTATAATGTGCCCTCTGTTCCTTGGAACTTAGTCTCCAACTTCTTGAACAGACCCCAAATGACTATTGACAAAACCAATGGTGAAGAATCAATTCCCTATATATGGTTAAAGGACTTAAACAATGATCAGATCAATGCCATTGGAAATGGTACATATAAAGAAGCTGATTTTCAGATTCAGGGAAAGATCAACAAAAAAATAATCGGAAAGAATGTAGTTGCGATAATTGAAGGCACTGACCCAATCCTTAAGAATGAATATATCATGCTCTCCGCGCATTACGACCATGTAGGCGTAGGAAAGCCAAATGCAGAAGGGGATTCAATATATAATGGTGCAAGAGACAATGCGGTAGGAACTGTTGCTGTAATCAATGCTGCTAAATATTTTGCTAAAAATCCACCAAAACGTTCGGTTCTTCTATGCGCCTGGACTGCTGAAGAAAAAGGATTATTAGGTTCCGCTTATTTTTCCGAAAACCCTTTGATCCCTCTCAATCAGATTATATTCAACTTAAACATTGACAATGGTGGATATAACAGCACCTCAATTGTGACAGTCATCGGATTGGGCAGAACATCAGCTGATCCATTGATTGAAAAAGCAACAGCTGATTTTGGACTGCAGGCTATCTCCGATCCTTCTCCAGAGCAGGGATTATATGATAGGTCTGACAATGTCAATTTTGCCAGAAAAGGAATCCCTGCCCCTACGTTCAGTTTAGGGTTCACTGCTTTTGATGATGAAATCAATAAATATTACCATCAGCCTGGAGATAATGTTGAAAGCTTTGACTTGGATTATGCACTGTTATATTGGAAATCCTACATTTTGGCTGCCCAAAATATTGCCAATTGGAATGAAAGACCTACCTGGAAATCCGGAGACAAATATGAAAGCGTGAGTAAAGAGCTATATGGCAATAAATAATCCCGATTTCTTTTCAGTCCAATCTTGAAATTAAATTGGCTAACTGGTTTCAGATAGCCAATTTTTTTTTCAACCAAAAATTTTTTTCTCCTCAGAATTATTTTTTAAAAATTAAATCCAGTGAAAATAAACCAAGTAATTTGGTTTTTAAGAAAGTAAATTAAATACTAAAAAATTTTAAAAACCCTCTAACTTCCAAAATAATCAACTTTTTAGCACAAAATACTTTTTAACAAGCTTTCATATTTTTGGATAATCACTTCAAATAACAGTTTTTTAAACAGTCAAAAAAATACATTTCAAATTATATAAAATGTATTTCGTAAATTTTTTTTTAATATTTATTTGGATATGAAATTCATTTTACGCTATATTTACAGCATAATAATGTATTTAAATCATTTCATAACGATTTGGATCATTTTTAAAAACTCTAAACAAATAATCTTCTCGCAATCAGGTCACCCGACCACAAATTTTAAAAGTTATGAAAACAACATTTAGATTACTCGCAATCACTCTTTTGGTTTCTTCTTTGAATTTTTCAGACTCCATAGCACAACAATTACCACAGTTTAGCCAATACATCTTCAATGGCTTACACATCAACCCAGCATATGCCCCTGAAACATTTACGGTTACTGCTGATTTCAGCGCCAATGAAGGCCTAATGGGCTTCGGAGCTACTGTCCTAAAAGATAGAATAGGCCCTACCAATACTACATCAGCCCTATTAACCTACGCATACAGGATACAAACTGGAAGAGAATCTTTCTTGGGACTTGGTGCAAGCGCAGGTGTTGCCCAATACAATGTCAATGGAGACATGTTGAAAGCTCTTCATGAGAACGATCCTGAAATACCAACAGGCACTATAAACATGATGACTCCCAACATGAACCTTGGTTTATTTTTCCATACAAACAAATTTTATGCAGGACTGAGTGCATATAACCTAATCGGAAAAGGCAATTTGGAAAAAGAAGACATGGCTTTGGCTTATCATGATATTCACTTTTACTTGACAGCCGGTGCTTTGTTGGATGTTTCTGAAAACATCAAGTTCAAGCCATCTTTTCTTGTAAAGCAGGTAAAAGGATCACCGACAACCTACGATCTAAACGGCATGATGCTTTTTATGGATAAACTTTGGTTAGGAGCCTCTTACAGATCAAATCTCAATATTATGAATCAAAATCCTGAAGCTGGCACTTTGAGCAAAAGAAATGCAGTCGCATTTATTGGTGAAATATTCGCTACTCCAAACCTAAGAATCGGATATGCTTACGATCAAAACCTAAACGTATTGCAGGACATGAGAACCAACTCACATGAAATCTCAGTCGGATACTATCTTTCTTCAAGAAAAGCAACCATGAAAAATCCAAGATGGTTTTAACCATCCACTCTTCAGAGTATCTCTTATAGAAATTAAATTTTGTTGCATTTTTTAATGTTTAGAGTCTATTTATTCAAAAGGCTGCCTGGGATTAAACATCTTACAGGCAGCTTTTTTTTATTGGTAGCCCGGGATATCGCTTTGATTTTCATCAAAATGATCAAAAAAATACCTGAATCCATGATTCCTTATTTCCAAAAATCTCTCTTCAATTCGGTGATTTTAAAACATCCATCGGTTTACGATAGGTACATAGGCACTTTTTCCACCTTGCCGATAAAAATCCTCAAAAAAAAACTACATGTTTGGTTTTTAGAAAATCTAAAAAAAAAAGTAAATAAAGCGCACAATTTTGCTTTGTAAAACAAAAGTTTCCTTTTGAACAATAAAATTGAAACTTTTGAAAAGAAGTTGAAATCCAATAATCACCCTTGTTTTGGGATTTTGACACTTAATCTATTTTAAAAAATACAAATTCAAATTAAGGTTTTTCAAAATCACCCATTTGTAAGCCTTGATTCTTTTCACACGGCATTTGCCTTAGAAAAACTATAGTACCAAGCATGCTTTAAATTCCCAAAACCCAATCAAATTTTTGAAATGGAAGCCGGGAGAAATTTCAGGTGAGCAATCACCACACTCTTCAATTAACAGTACTTATCATGGATAAAATTTATTTTATTTCTGCCTACACGGCTAAATTTTTGATTTTCCTATTTTTGGTAGCTCCAATCTCTATCTTGGCACAAAACGGTTCAACCGCCAAATCAGATTATATTATTAAGCAAGTCAATTTTGGGAATGGAAATGCAGGTCTGACAGAAACTATGCACGACCTTAAAAATCCTTCAGAAGACGATGATATTGATCTTGATCATCTCAAATCCTTGATTTTTGATAATGTTCCCACTCTATTTTTGATAAACAGAAACATTCAGGATGAAGCTGAAAAATTTCCCCAAAGGTTGATTTCTGATAGTAATTCACTTTATCTCCTTGAAGAAGAAAATGAAAGAATCAGAAGTGTCAAGCTCTTACAGATAGATATCAATCAAACCCAAGAAAAGTCTTCCGTGAGGTTAAATCCTGAAAAACTTGCAGGCTTAAATAATCTCACACATGTTTTTTTTAAATCAAACGTACCCCTCACAAAAGAGGAAGTAATCCAAATGGTTTCTGGATTTAATAAAGGAGATCTGATCTTATTGTACCAGGTCAATTCAAATTTTTAAAACTTAAATTTTTATGGAGACGAAAAAATCACCTCTGAGCTTAACAGAAAAATCTGTTTTCAGATTTTGCATTTCGGTTTTTCTGATTTTTTTATCTGCTTTTCCCACTTTTGGGCAAAATGACAATAGGGTTCCATTTACCCATCGTGTTGGAAACCCTGCGCCTGATGACAATATTTTTAGATTGAGGGGTGATTTTACAATTATTGGAAATACCAATCTTACACTATCCAATTATTCGGAAAGTACAAACAATTCGAATAATCAAATGAAATATGTCGATGTAGACGGAGATGGGGCAACAGTAAATTCTTCCTCTTCTACTTTGGTATTTTCTACAGAAAATAATGCTGATCCCAATTGTTCAGAAATAGTCTATGCAGGACTTTACTGGTCTGGGAGGGCAAACCCAAATTTTGGGATGACCTTTGATGTGAGTTTGGGTACAGAAACCGGTCCAACCCAAACTATCAACAACATTGTCCAAACTGTCAGTAATAGTCAAGATGTTGATTTTTCAACCTACAGCATGGCAGTTTCAAGGCAGGGTGACCAGAATTCAAGATATCCAAGATATACCCTCTCCTCTTCATCAGGATCCAACACCTACCAATTTGAATATACCAATGAAACATCAAATCCAGGAAGATATCGAATAGGTACCAACGGTAACTGGATTGCTCTATCCAATCAATCTGTAACAATTTCAGGAAATAACAGCCTCCTAACTTTTAGTCCCATTACAATTGTAGAGGGAAACATGACTTTTACCATAGACCGGATCCAGAGGGTTTCGAGTACGAATGGAAATACCTCAGCCTATCAGGACAATAATAATTGGATAAGAATAACTGCCAATGGCACATTTGCCTCGGAAGTAGAAATTTTCAAAACCCTTGACAAAAGAAAAATCAAAATCAAAGGTCCAGCCTCTGGAACATACACAGAACTCACCGCAAATACCAATAATATCCTTTATCCTTCAGGACAACTTGGTGATATGTATGTCGGCTATCTGGATGTAACCCAATATGTGAAATTAAATGGATTGGGCGAATATACGGTGGCAGACCTTGCGCTTACTGAAGGAAACGGAGGAAACACAGGATATTATGGACATTGGGGGATCATAGTGGTGTACGAAAACTCTAAAATGAACTGGAGGGATGTCACTGTTTTTGACGGGTATTCATTTGTACAATCTCCCGGAAATTCTACCGAAACCACAGGAGACCTTTTCATTGATGGGTTCAATGCCGTCCAAAACGGCGATGTAAACTTAAAACTCGGTGTAATGGCCGGTGAAGGGGATAGAGGAATTTCAGGGGATTTTCTCGAAATCAGAAATGCAAATGATACCGAATGGGTCAGGCTAAGCCACCCTCTAAACGGTACCAGTAACTTTTTTAATTCCTCCATTTACACACCTACTTTAACCAATGCAGGCACATTGGTTGCCAATCCACGAAATCCAAATTTGCTGAACAATACTGGGATTGACATTGCTATGTGGAATGTTCCTAATGATAACAATTCCATCATTGCCAATAGTCAAACATCTACCACTTTCAGGTATGGAACCAACCAAGACTTGTACAATATCTATGCAATAGCCTTTGCGGTTGACGCATATATCCCTGATGTTCAAGGAATAAACAGCATTGTCGCAATCAACGGTATTGCGGCAGGATCAAGCCCAACGACCCAGCCTGGTCAAGAAATTGAATACTCGCTTGATATTAGGAACCTTGGTTCCGAAGGGATTGAAAATACCAAAATAATAATCCCCATTCCTTACACAGCGTCATTCCTGAGCGCATCTTCTCAGTCATTTTTCACACCAAATACTATTGGCCAACCCTATTTCGATCCTGCATTGGGAGCGACAGGATCCATAGTCTGGGAATTGGGAGAAATTCCAGTGTCTGAGGATATTATGGATATTCTAGCAAGTTTAACCTATAAGCTGAAAACCACTGAAGATTGTTTCTTACTTGCAAATGCTGATTGCGAGGCATACGTGGCTGTTTTAGGGAATATTTCAGGAAAAGGAATGATTTCCAAAAGTGAGTTCAATACTGTTCAATTGACTCATGGATTTTTGGATGGTGATTGTGAGGGGGAACCCATTCAGTCGGCATTGGTAATACCAATAGTAGGCGCCGCTGATTTTGTGAGCCAGAATTGTTCAGAAGCGGATATATTCAAAGAGTTTTTCTTCTGTAATGTTGACCTTAGCCAAGGGGTTTCAGTCAATTCAATCAAAAATTCTTTTCCAATCGGAACAAGATTTTTTAGCGGTCCCGATCCGGATACAGCTGAAGAATTTACTTTAAGCAATCCATTTCCCGCAAATGATGGCGTATACTATGCCATCCCACCAAATTCAAGCGATTGCGTTTTCCAATTCAGGATCATTGTAACAATCGTTGTTTCCAATCCTTCTTTGCCGGATGCAGATGAACTTGAATTTTGCATTGGGGAACAAATTCCTGACTTAAACACTTTGATTTCTCCTAGTAATTTCGGAGAACCTAACGAGTATAGTGTGTATTTTTTCACCAATGAAATTGGGGGTGTTGCTCAAAGCGGATTTCAAGTCAATTCGAACAATGCAGGAACAATCCAATTTTGGGTGGCAGAAGGTTTTTCGGCAAGCTGCTTAGGCCCTAGAATTCCTGTAAGTGTTACGATCAATGCCCTTCCTTCAGCGCCTGTTGGGAATAACCTTTCCGCATGTTTTGTAGACGGTCAGTCTTTGACTGCCACTGCAACTGTTGAAGGTGATGAATTGGTAAGGTGGTTTGACCAGGAAGTTGGCGGAAATCCTGTACTCAATCCGGTTCTTTCAAATTTAGGAACAGTCACTTTTTATGCTGAGGCATATAATCCCATCACTCAATGTGCAGGATTGACCAGAACTCCTGTTACTTTATCCTTTTTAGACTGTAATATTGAACTTGAAAAATCAGGCGTCTTACTGGATTTTGACAATAATGGAGTAATCAATGTAGGCGACAAAATAGTTTATAACTTTTCTGTGACAAATATTGGGAATACTACTATTTCCGGTATTTCTATTTCAGATCCCAAAGTAAATCCAATAGGTGGTCCAATTACCAGCTTAGGAGCAGGTTCGACAGACAATACAACTTTTACTGCTGAACATATTTTAACCCAAGATGATTTTGACTTTGGTTCTTTTTCCAATAATGCTTCGGTTTCAGGTACAGCATTCGGCGTGCAATTAACATCCTCTGATGATGATGTACAGACTTTTATTCAGAACCCTGCACTTTCCATCAGCAAGACTGCCACTGAAAATACTTTTGCTGCGGTGGGTGATGTTTTGAATTATACCATTGTAGTCACCAATACCGGAAACGTCACTTTGAGCAATGTTTCTGTAACTGATCCTTTGACTGGATTGAACACGGTGATCCCTTCTTTGGCGCCTTCGGCTTCTGAGTCAATCCTCACTTCTTACACTGTAACCCAATCAGATATCGATGCGGGAAAAGTTGACAACACGGCCACAGCTTCAGTCGGTTCTGTGAGTGTTTCTGATTCTGAGTCTG
>NZ_CDSBKL010000073.1:0-14432 GCF_977115555.1 Aquiflexum sp. | reverse complement strand
ACTCGTCAGGTGACCAAGATATTCCGGTGCGAGGTTTATTTCTTTCGCCAAATCTGGAAGGACAGCATTTCCTGCAAACCAAAGTGAAGTACTCAAAAACTGAGAGATGACAATAAGGGGCAGGATTCTTTTCATCTACAAGTATAAATTTCTTTTTAAGAAAATTACTTGCCTTTCATCACTTCAGAATCCCAGGCATGGTCATTCAAGGTAAACTGACGGTTGCGCTCAGAAGAAAGCAAGGCTTCCTGCATCTCTATTGTTCTCCTTACAGATGAAATATATTCTTTTTGATCATGCTTTACTTTAACCAACTCCTTCAAAGCTGCTTCATCATACTTGATAAAGTTTTGGGCCAATCGGTGTACTGTATGTGCCCTAAATCCCATTTTGACCAATACATCTTTTCCTAACCTGACAGAGCTGTCAAGGTGTTCCCTGTAAATATTTGGTACATCCATATCCATCAATTCGTAAGCATCTGCCCTGTTTTTGGCGCGGACCATCATTTCAAGATTTGGAAAATGTTTCTTTACTGTCTCGACCAACAGGTAATTGGTTTCAGGGCTGTCGATGGCAGAAATCAGGATTTTGGCTTCGTGGGCACCTGCTGATTCCAACAGATCGGCCCTTGTAGCATCTCCATAATAGACTTTGAATCCCATTTTTCTAAGCAGGTCCACCCTGTCAGAATCATTGTCCAAAATGGTGGCTTGGATCCCATTGGCACGGAGAAACCTGCCTATGGTACTCCCAAAATGTGAAAATCCTGCAATGATTACCTCATTTTTTTCATTGACTTCATCTGCTTCTTTTTCTGTTTTTTCCAATGTGCCGACTCTTGGAAGGATCAGTTTTTCATTTAACAAAATCAGTAATGGAGTTAATGTCATACTGATCGCTGTGATGGCCATGAGCATTTCGGTGGTGGGTTTGTCCAAAATCTGCAGCTGACTCGCAAAGGAATAAGTTACAAAGGAAAACTCTCCCACCTGACTCAGACCGATTGCAAAAATCAGGTTTTGGTCAAGGCTGAGTTTGGCATATTTTCCGATTCCAATTAGGATGAGGGTTTTGACCAAAAGGATTCCCAAAGTAATGGAAATGACCAGGCCTGCATTGTCTCCGATTAGGCCAAAATTGATTGAAGCTCCAACCGCAATAAAGAAAAGTCCCAAGAGCAAACCTTTGAATGGGTCAAGGTCACTTTCCAACTCGTGCTTGAATTCGGAATTTGCTAAAACAACGCCTGCCAAGAAAGTGCCAAGGGCCGGACTTAGCCCTACCAATTCCATAAGGAATGCAATACCGACCACAATGAGCAGGGCAGAGGCAACAAACAGTTCTCTCAGCCTTGTCCTGGCAATAATCCGCAGCAAAGGAACAAAGGCGTACCTTCCCAATAAAATCACCAACCCAACAGCTCCGAATACAAAAAGCGTCTGAATCCATCCTGGAAACTGCTCAATGGGACTTCCATGATGGTCTCCTGAAAGGGATTCTCCTGCTACCACCAAAAGCGGAATTATTGCCAGCATCGGGATGACAGCAATATCCTGCATCAGAAGGACGGCAAATGAGTTTTTTCCTGCGGCCGAATCCATTTGATTTTTTTCTTTGAGCGATTGCAACACAATGGCTGTAGAAGACAGGGAAAGCGACATGGAAACGGCCAAAGCAACCTGCCAAGAAAATCCGGAACCAACCATAACCCCAAAAAATGCCAATGTAGTAACCAATACTTGGGACAATCCGATCCTTGTGATCATGGCTCTCATCTGCCAGAGTTTGGCAGGTTCAAGTTCCAGACCGATAAGAAACAGCATCATCACCACACCAAATTCAGCGAAGTGCATGATGTCTTCTCCTTCCTCTCCGATGAACCCCAAAGCAAAAGGGCCAATGATGATTCCCGCCAATAAATATCCCAAAACAGAACCCATTCCTAACTTTTTGGCAATAGGAACACAGAGGATGGCAGCGGTCAAATAGATGATTGCTTGATATAAAAAACTATCTTCCATGACTTATAGCGTTAATTGATTTAAACTGTCAAGCGTACTGATCTCATGTGGAAAAACTGGTGTATCCCTGAGGAATAGGACTGTTTTTTTGTATTTTTCTGTATCAGCTTTCATTTGATCCGCTGTGATTTTATGCGTACCATTGACCTCAAAAGGGGGTAAGTAGGTCATGTTACAAAGTTTGGCTGTCTGATGGTAAGGCAAAAAGAATTCCTTCAAGGTATAACCATTTCTACCTTCTTTGGAATAGGCCTCTTTGGCTCCGCCCGAGCTTACTGCATTGAGGATGTGTTTTCCTTTTAGGAAAATTCCTCCAGGACCATACGCCCAGCTAAATTCCAAAACCAAGTCAATCCATTGCTTTAGCAGTGGCGGAGCCGAATACCAATACACCGGATGTTGCCATATGATGATATCTGCCATAATCAGGGATTCTTGTTCAGTTTGGACATCTATATTGAAATCCGGGTAGAGTTCATAGAGATCCCTGATTTCGACATTTTCCAATCCACTGATGCTTTTAATAAGAGCTTGATTGATAGCAGAGTGTTCAAATTTTGGATGCGCCAAAAGGATGAGTACTTTTTTCATATTTATTTAAAAACAAGAATAATTGATAAGCATTTGATGAATTTCAAAATCACGAATCGACCAAGACACTTTATCCCTCAAAATCTCAATATCATTATTTATCAAATTTAGAATCAGATAAATCAATAAATTCCTTTTGGAACCATCCCATGGTAAGGGTATTTCTTTTGGTATGCCTCTGCCAAAGCCAGGATTTTGGCTTCGTCAAAATAATTCCCAACCAAGGTGATGCTTGTAGGTCTTCCTTTTTTGTCAAATCCATTTGGTAAACTCAATGCCGGATGTCCTGTCAGGTTGGTAATGAGCATCTGCCTTCCTCCAAAAGTAGGAGAGATGACCACATCATATTCTTTGATCATCCTATGCATTTCTTCAATAAGCATCCTTCTATGGCGGTTGGCCTGAAGGTATTCTACGGCGGGAATAAATCTAGATTGACGAAGGGAATTTGCTCTTGAACCTTTGTCCTGCTCTACCATCAAGCTATCTCTTCCTGACAATATCAATTGGTCAAAAAATGCCCCTGATTCTGCCCTGAGGATGATATCAAATACGTTGAAAGGATAATCCTTTGGCAATTCTGCTTTTTCAAGCTCAATTCCCAGTTTGCTGAACTCCTCCAATGTCCGTTGATTATGGATATGGTTTGAGGAAGTGTCAGATTCAAATTGGCTGTAGAAATAACCGACTTTTAGGTTTTTCAAGTCTGATACACCTAACAATTCAAAGCTTACATCTTGGACTGAGCGATCCCTACCATCCTGCCCACGGATATAATCATATACAATGGCACAATCAGTTGCAAACCTGCAGATAGGTCCTACTTTGTCCATACTCCATGAAAGTGTCATGAAACCTGTCCTGCTTACTGCCCCAAACGTTGGTCTTAATCCTGTCACACCGCATCGTGTTGAGGGTGAAATGATCGAACCAAGCGTTTCGGTTCCAATAGAAAATCCCACCAATCCGGCAGAAGTCGCCGAACCGGAACCGGCAGATGAACCTGTTGCCCCTTGGTTTAAATCCCATGGGTTTTTGGTTTTTCCGCCAAACCATATGTCTCCTCTTGCCAAACTACCTGAGACAAGTTTGCCCAAAAGGACTGCCCCGGCTTCTTCTAGTTTTTTGGCTACGGTAGCGGTTTCATTGATTACCTGATCTTTGTAAGGTGCGGCTCCCCAAGTGGTAGGATAACCGGGAACAGCTGCCAAGTCTTTGATGCCATAAGGAATTCCATGAAGTGGACCTTTATATTTTCCCATAGAGATTTCTTCGTCCGCTTTTTGGGCTTGCGATAATGCCAAGTCTTCGGTGACTGTTATAAAAGCCTGAAGTTTTGGATCGTATTTTTTTATTCTTTCCAGGTAAATCTTGGTAAGCTCGACAGAAGAAATTTGCCTTGATTTAATCAGTCCTGCCAGTTCCCGAATTGACAGAAAAGCGATTGCATCCTTGTCTTTAGGCAGTTTCACATTTTCATCCACCTGCCAAACATGCAATCCTTTGGAAGGAACAATTTCCAAATCCATCGGATAGGGATCAAAAGAAACAGCAGGTTCAATATCATTTTCCAAAGAAAAAGTCCGCATGGTGTCGTATCCTTTTCTGTTGTCCTCAAGATATGATAGCATTGTGTCGACCTCATCATCGCTGAAATCTAGGTTGATCAGTTTTTGGGCGGCCAATACATCATCCCTTAAAATGGGGCCGGTATTTTTTGCCAATACAAAGCCGAACATCACACCCAAAACAAACAGCAACCAAAGGTATTTTCTCATTTTTTCTTTTCTAAGCGATGATTATGAGGGGATTATCGATAAAAACTTCACATAAGTGGCAGTTGAAGAGGATAATCCCTTTTGTGAAATGTAGTTTTAAAAATCAAACTTTTGTTTCTAACCTTCAAAGCCATTTTTCCGATGTGTTCCGTCGCAGAAAGGTTTGTTATTTGAACCTCCACATCTGCAGAAAGCAGTCACTTTATATTTCTTTTCGGTTTTGCCATCCTTGAATTTGACATCGATATTGCCATAGACCATCAAAGGACCGTTTGGTATCACCTCTACGATTTGTTCTGAGGAAGCACTTTCCACCTGTTGGGCTTCATTGTTGTAATAATAACCCAAGGCCCCTGAGGGACATTTTTTGATTTGATTGACAATAGCCTCTGTGGTAGCACCATTTTGGTCGATCCAAGGTCTTTTTTCAAAATTAAAAACACCTGGCAATCCGGTGACACAGTTTTTGGAATGGATGCATTTGTCAGGTTCCCAAGTAATGGTCACTTCTCCGTTTGAATATTCTTTCTTGATCATGCTTTGTGGCTTTGGTAAAGTATCGGTTTTAATTTAGTAAATTATTTTAAACCAATACATCTCTCAAGTCCTTATTTCTTGCAAATACTCCTCTTGCAAAAGGGCAAAGTGGAAGAATTTTGATGTTGTTTCTTCTGGCAAACTCTACACCTGCTACAACCAATTTTTTACCAACTCCTTTTCCGTTATATGCCGGGCTGACTTCTGTATGGTCTATGATGATTTTGTCCTCGCCTGCTATAGAATAAGTCATCATTCCCGCCTGGATTCCATTGTCCATGGCTATGAATTTACCTTTACTTCCGGATTCTTTCTGTATTATTTCCATGTTGTGGTTTTGTTTTGATTCCAATTCATATCTTATTAATTAAAAAAAATAAATGGATAGGAGCTTATTAATATTAATAGATAAATGGGGAAATGATTGAAAATGATGTTTTCTAGTATAATTCTAAAGGATACTCGATTCAATAAGATAATCGCATCATTTGTTCTTTCTATTTATAAATATCTGCTCTTGACCACCATTAGTTTTTCTCTGGTCATTTCGTGCATGGAATAGGGGATTCCCCCCATTCCTTCTCCGGATATATCTCTGCCTCCAAATGGCATCCAATCCACCCTGAATGCGGTATGGTCATTGACCATCACTGCTGTGGCATTGAGTTTTTGGACAGTATCGAATGCGATGTCAAGGTCTTTTGTAAAAACTGCAGCCTGAAAATGATAGGGGACTGCATTGGCTGATTTTATCGCTTTTTCTCTATCAGAATAAGGATAAATGCAGACCACAGGACCAAAAACCTCTTCTTTGGAAACCATTGATTCCAAGGAAGGACTCCATAAAACTGTAGGTTCATAACAGCTGTCAAATATCCTTTTTCCACCGCATAGGACTTTTGCTCCTTCTTTTGCTGCTTCATCTACCCAATTTGCCACACGGTTTACTTCTTTGGGTAGGATCAAAGGTCCAACTTCGGTTTTTTTATCCAATGGATCACCCACAACAAGTTTTTGTGCTTCTGAGGCAATTTCATCAGCCAACTTTTTTGCGATTGATTCATGGGCAAAAATCCTCTGAACAGATACGCAGACTTGTCCCGCATGATAAAAACCTCCTTTGACCAAAGCCGGTACCATTTCTTTGAAATCAGCATCAGGCTCGACGATCACAGGGGCAGCGCCACCATGTTCCAAGGCACAGCGGGTGCCGGGTGCAAGTTTTGACTTCAGGTACCAACCGACTTTTGCCGAACCGATAAATGAAAGGTAATTCACCCTCGGGTCGGTGACCAAGATTTCGGCATCTTCATTGTTAAGGATCAAAGGTTGCACCCAACCCTTAGGTACACCCGCTTCTTCAAGGATTTTGATAAAAGCCAAACAAGAAAATGGGGTAGTGGAGGCTGGCTTGATGATTACCGGACAGCCTGCTGCAAATGCTGTCACCGCCTGATGGACAATAAGGTTTAGCGGATGGTTGAAAGCTGATATGGAAACCACTACTCCAATCGGTTCACGCATAGTGAAGGCCAGCCTGTTGACAGAAGCTTGGGTCAAGCCCATTGGAATCTGGTGTCCGGTCAATCTGCTGACTTCTTCGGAAGCTATTTTTACACCGTTGATGGCGCGTAAAATTTCCACTTTGGAGTCCTGATAGGGTTTGCCTCCTTCTTTCACAGCGGTAACCGTCAATTCCTCCATTTTGCCCTTCATCAATTCGCCGACTTTTTCCAGAATCGCAATTTTTTGGTGGGAAGGAATCCATTTTTTTCTATCCTCAAAAAGGGAAATGGCAGTTTTTAAGGCAATTTCAACTTCCTCTTCACAGTTCATCTTGATCTCGCCAAGTAGAGATTGGTCAAAGGGAGAATATACTTTTAACATTTTGGAGGGCTCCATGAACAAGGTAATTGTTTTATATATTCAAAATTGGGGTAAGTAGATTGAATTCCAAATCAGTTGCGATAAAAATGGCCAATCTATTTTTTGTTTATCCAATTGAAGTTGGAATCAATAGTGATTGACATTAAAAGATTCCTTATTTATTTGAAATTATAGTATTATATTCTTTAAATTCATGTCCTTTCCAATGAGATTTTTAACAATAAATCAAATTAGCCAAATACAATCATGAACCTCACCAAAAATTTTTATCTCGATGAAATGTTAGCCAGTCAATCCGCTGTCAGACTAGGCTTTGATGAACAGTTTTCTCCTGACCAGGCAGTCATTGACAATTTAAGGGCGCTTTGTCAAAATGTCCTTCAGCCTCTGAGGGATGGCTTACAAAGGGCTGTCCTTACAAGCAGCGGATACCGTTGTCCAAGGGTCAACCAAGCAATAGGGGGAGCAAAAACGAGCCAACACTTATTTGGAATGGCAGCGGATATAAATGTAGGACACCTCACCACAGAGCAGCTTTACCAAAGGATCAAAAACAGTGGTCTTGTCTTTGATCAGCTGATTCAGGAATTTGACAGGTGGGTGCATGTTTCTTACAACCCTAATGTTTCGGCCAATCGGCGACAGTGTCTCAGAGCGGTCAAAGAAAATGGAGCGACTAAGTATATTCCAGATTAAAAATTAAAGGACTGAAAATCAACAGGTGTGTAATTTGATTTTATACACCTGTTATTTCTCTGAATTTGACACTTTGCCTTTGGCTAAGATCTATTTTTTGACCTGTCTGCATTTCCACAAGTAAGGTGCTGTTGAAATATGGTTCAATGTTTTTGATAAAATTCAGGTTGATGATGAATTGTCTGTTGGCCCGAAAAAAGACCTCCTCCACTAGCCTGTTTTCCATGTAAGTCAGGGATTTGTGCAATAAGGGTTTTTTATTTTCGAAATAGACTTTGACGTAGTTGCCCTCGCTTTCAATCAAAAAAATATCCTTTACCGGGACGAAATAACACTTTTCACCGTCTTTGATAAAGATTTTTTTGTCCAGGCCAAGTTTTTCAGATTCTAACGACTTTTCTTTGATTGTCTTCTTTTGGACTTTGTTAATGGCGTCTTTTAACCTTTCAGGATTTACGGGTTTTAGGATATAATCCAATGCATTGACTTCAAAAGCCTGAATGGCAAACTCATCATAAGCCGTTACAAAAATCACATCCGGAGCTTCATCCAGTTTTTCGAGCAATTCAAAGCCATTCATTCCCGGCATGTTGATATCCAAAAATATCAAATCAGGTTTGAGACTGTTGATCAGGTCCACGGCTTTTGAGGCACGGTCAGAAGATCCTATGATTTCCAATTCCGGAAAAGCCTTGAGCATGGTCTCCAATTCTTTGATAGCAAGAATTTCGTCATCGACCAAAAAACATTTTTTATTCATGGTTTTTATATTTCAAAGGATAAATAATAGACACTGATACTTTATTTGGCGATTTGGATTGGAGAATTAGCCGGGCCTTTTCCCCAAAAAGATTTTGTAGTCTCTTGGTTGAATTCTTCAATCCAATGCCTTTGTTTTCATTTTCTTTCAGTTCGCCTGTATTACAAACTTCCACTTTAAGCGTGTGGGAGTTAGCACTCGAATTGATTTCGATGATTCCCCCGTCAGGAAGCTGCGTAATCCCATGTTTGATGGCATTCTCTGCCAATGTAAGGATCATAGCAGGAGGCACCTTTGCATCCAATGTCTCTTCCTGTAAGTTGATATATACATCTAGCCGGTCTCCAAACCTGATTTTTTCAAGTTCCAGATATTTTACAACCTCATTGATCTCATCTGAAATATTGATCAGTGGCGTTTTTTCATAGTTGAGGGTAAAGCGAAGCAATTCGCTCAATTTTATAATTGCCTCCCTTGCCTTATCTGTGTCTATCAGCACCAAGGCCTTAATACTGTTGAGGGCATTGAATAGAAAATGTGGATTAAGTTGTGATTTAAGCAGTTCCAATTCCGATGTCTTGGCGATGTTTTCCATCAAAAGCTTCTGTTGGGAGATTTCTTGATTTCGCTTCAGGATATGGTATAAGTAATAGATGATGATCCAAACTACCACATATCGGGCAATGTTCATCATCTGTCCAAAAAACTGGATCAGGAAATCTGTAGTTGAGAATAACTCGGGACTGGCAAAAATGTATGGAATAAAAAAAGCACAAACCATGATCAAAGTGATGAAAAAAGTATCCAAAAGAGCCTTTCCCCAAATTTTGGAAAGGCTCTTTTCGAAAACAGCAGGTTTGATAAATAGTTTTTTGTATAAATGAGAAGCAATCAATCCCGAAACTGCCAAAAGGCAAAACTGAATGACATACGCCCAAACAAATTCTCTTATGATAAAAAAAGTATAATTGATAGTTTCAACAAAAACAATCGAAAGCCATCCTACAACCTGAAGTAGCCAATACTGTTGTTTTTTGCTCAATCTGATTTTTTTCATGAAACAGGGTTGCCGACAGATTTTTCTTTATCGGTGATACAAATAACAGGAAAAGCCACTAGAAATTAATGCCAACAATACAGGATTGCAGGATTCTATGGATGAATGCCTACCTGCCTACAGTATTGACCAAAATCCCTATTTCATCGATTTCAATGCTGATTTTGTCTCCATCCAAAAGCGTGAAAGTGTCATCAGGAACAAGGCAAGTACCTGTCATCAGGTAGACACCTGCCGGAAAAGCCATTTCTCTAAAAAGGTAACCTGCCAACTCGGTATGGCTTCTTTTCATCTGGTTGATGGAGATTTCGCCTTCAAAGACTGTTTTGCCAAAGCGCTCGATTTTCATATGGATTTTGGTATCAGGATTGATGGGTTTTTCGGGGACAAAAAGACAAGGACCGATGGCCGCTGCGTAATCATAGCTTTTAGCCTGAGGTAGATAAAGCGGATTTTCTCCTTCGATATCCCTTGAGCTCATGTCATTACCGATCGTATAGCCTGCGATATGACCTGCGGAATTAATAAAAAGCGTCAATTCGGGCTCAGGCACATTCCATTTGGAATCTTTTCGGATATGTACTTTTCCATTTGGCTGGGCGACACGGTAGTAGGTGGATTTGAAAAAAAGTTCAGGTCTTTCGGCTTCATAGACTTTGGAGTAAAATACCGCTGCACCGCTTTCTTTGGATTCCTCCATTCTTGCCTCCCTGCTTCTAAAATAGGTGACGCCCGCAGCCCAGATTTCCTGTGTTCCAATGGGTGCAGAAATGTCTTTTGGAGACCAGTCGATTTTTTCCAAACCGGGAATTTCTTCCATCAATTTCTGAAAAAGATTTTCACTGTTGACTAAAGTGTTCCAATCATTTTCTTTGGATCTGTAAAAACCTGATTCTGATTCAATAATGATGGTTTGGGAGGTTTTGTAGAGTTTCATGGGTTCTTGCTTATTAGGTTTGAAAGGGAAGATAAATACTTTATGTTGATTCGCACAGGATAAAATGATGGAAATGCCGTTATTCCTTTTTAATCAAACCTTATTTATTGGGGATGGTAAAGATTTGATTTGTAATGGCGAAAATAAGTTGACCCCTTTTTGCTGCTAAGGCCCTTTTACCAAAAGTTTGAATGGAAAATTCCTTTTTACATTTTGATTTTCATTACTTCATTTTCAAAATTGAAAATTTCCCCGTTGCTCAGTTTGATTTCAAGGTCAAAAGTCAACTCAGTATCCTCGGTCAAAGGGGAGTTCCATTCTAAGTAGAAATTTTCTCCCAAATAGAACCTTGGCTCATCTGTCAAAAAATCCTCAATTGACCTTCCTGAAAGTGTAGGGTATTCCTTGATCAAAAAAAATCTTCGAAGATCTGCACCTATTTCTACTGTTCCTTCCGATGATGAAGTCCATTCCTTTTTATTGGAAATCTGAATGTCAGCTATGAATTGGGTAGATTTGTTAGGTGCAGGACTGCAGGCCGCTGCATTTTGGATAAATCCTAATCCAATTCTTTCCTGCTGAGAAATGGCAAGAAATTCAAATTCTGCAATTTCAATGTATTTAAATAGGTTTTCCTTCGGATAAAAAAGATCAGGGTCGAATGTCCCTGACATTAAAAAGTCTCCAAGTTCAAGTTCATTTATGTTAAAATCAGCAGGAGGAGTTGTTTTTCCACAGCCACATGAATCCCTGCAGAGAAAATCACAAGAGACAGGTATTACGCCAAAAAATAAAAGAAAAAAAGCAAATGCCGCAAAATTCTTTTTCATGATTTCAATAATTTAGTTTTTCTATTAACATGACGATTTTTTTGACTTTGGTGTCCTGCTGCTTGCTTTCTAGGATGGTATTTATTTCGTCTTTTTGTTCCCAATCTGGCATTTCTTTGAATCGCTTAAAAGCTTTTGGGGCATCTCTGAGACATTCCAAAATATCCTCGGGAATAATTTCAGGACTTTCTTCTCCTGATAAAATCAGCCTTACTTGGTCACCTGCCTCTTTTTTGATAAACTTTCTGATTTCTGCTTTGACAGGTAAAAACATTTGTCCATTTCCAAAAGGCATGAGGTTGCAATTTTCCAATTTATAGGCATCGATGCTGCCGCTGACTTTCTTCATACCGAAAGGAAACCGTTTTTCTTTGGGGCTTTCCGGCATCAGGACATATGTCCAACCACCTTTTCCATTGAATTTTTGGAGAATGTAATCATCGTCTATGAGAGGTTTTTTATCCATCGGTGGTAAGAAGCCTGATAAAAATCTCTTTAAATTTAGGGAATTATACAGTCAAAATTGAACCTTTATGCCTAAAAATCCCAGTGTTTTTTCAAAATCAATCTGTTATAAAATAGCATTTCAAAGCTTTGTCCTTTGTTTGATTCTTGCCTCTTTTTCCTGTACTTCAAAAACCGAAAGTCATCCTAAAAAAGTTGTTTTGGTGATTTTGGATGGGATTCCTGCTTCAATTTTAGAAAAGACGCCAACCCCTCACCTAGATGCGATAGCCTCTCAAGGCGGATATTCAAGGGCCTGGCTTGGAGGTGAAAAAGACGGTTATTCCGAAACCCCGACCATATCCGCAGTCGGCTATAACAGCATGCTGACGGGAACATGGGTCAACAAACACAATGTCAAAGACAACAGCATACAATTTCCCAATTACCATTATTGGACCATTTTCAGACATTTTAAAGAGAATTTTCCTCAAAAAACAACCGCCATTTATTCTACTTGGCTGGATAATCGGACCAAACTTTTGGGAGATGGATTGGCTGAAACAGGAAATCTAAAGGTGGATTACCATTTTGATGGATTGGAATTGGATACTGTCAGGTTTCCCCATGACACTTTAAGCAGGTATATCCATGAAATCGATAAAACGGTGGCTTCAAAAGCCTCCGAAGATATCAACAGGTTTTCTCCTGATTTGACTTGGGTTTATCTCCAATACACCGATGATATGGGCCATAGATATGGCAACAGTCCCGAAATGGAAGCCGCTGTTCAGGAGGCTGACCGGCAATTGGGAGAAATTTGGAACGCAATCAGAAACAGGGAAGAAAACCATAATGAGGAGTTTTTGCTGATCGTGACTACAGACCACGGCAGGGCGCAGGGAGGGTTCCATCACGGTGGACAATCTGATGAGGAAAGGGAAATTTGGATCGCAAGCAATTCCAAATTCAACAAGAGATTTGATCAAAAACCTGCTATCGTGGATGTTTTTCCCACTGTGGCAGATTACCAAGAGATTCCTATTCCGAGAGATCATGCTATGGAATTGGATGGGGTTTCCTTATTGGGTGATTTGTTTGCTACAGACCTGAAAGGAAAAGTTGATGAAGGTAAATTAATTGTCAATTGGAAGAATCATGGAAATAACCCAAATGGTAAAGTATGGATCACCTTTGGCAACCAATTTCGATATGGAAATAAAGATGAATACCAGCTTTTAGGCGAGGTCAACCTCAGTGATAATTCGGCAGAGTTTGATGTTTCTAAATTTGAATTCCGAAATGCCAAAGTGGTGTTGGAGATGCCAAAGGGATTTTTGAATTATTGGGTGGAAAAAGAGTAAACAAATTTTTATTTTAAAGAATAAATCTGGTTTAAGGTTTACCTTAAAAATAATTCAATCAAAAATATTCCAAAAAAACATTAAAATTCAGGTCTCAAATAATGAACCAAACCTGAAACTTATATGAACTGGTATGCAAGAACCCTGATTTTTTATTTATTAATGTTTCTGTATTTTTCTTCTTTTGCCCAGACTGATTCCCTTTTTCTCAAAAATAATGAATTGCTTGTTGGAGAAATAAAATCGATGGTAAAGGGCGTGGTTACGATCAAAACATACTTTAGTAAAGACGACCTTAGAATAAAATGGATAGAAGTAAACAAGGTTTATTCAAGAACACCTTACCTCATTTCAACCAAAAAAGGCATAAGGTACTATGGGAGTTTGATAACTTCAGAATATGGAAGTGTGTCCATCAAACAGGAAAATATGGAACCAATTGTTCTTGATATTGGGGATATAGTTGAATTAGATATTATAAAAAACGGATTATTGAACAGGCTCAGTGCACAGATTGACATGGGATATACCATGGCAAAGGCAAGAAACCAAAGGCAACTTTCTTTGAGAAGCCGAATTGGGTACATGACCAAAAAATGGACTTTGGATGCTTCGATGAATGTCTTGCTTTCGGTGCAGGATGACACTGAACCAATAGGGAGGTTTGATGCCCATTTGACTTATAACTATTTGCTGAATAAGGATTGGTTCATAGTAGGGAGGCGAGACCTTTTGTCAAATACAGAACAAAAACTTGACCTTAGAACCAATACTAAACTTGGAATTGGAAAGTTTGTCATCCGTAACAACAGCATGTATTGGAATTTTTCCGCAGGTGCCTCATATAATAAAGAGCGGTTTGAGGGAGGTGCTGAAGAAAGACAAAGTGCTGAATCATGGTTTGGGACAGAAATCAATTTATTTGATTCTGGTGATATCAATCTTTTTTCCAACGCTTATGTTTACCCAAGTCTGACAGAAAAAGGAAGGGTAAGACTCGATTACAAAATTGATTTGAAGTACAATCTTCCATTGAATTTTTATATCAGAACTGGTTTAACCTGGAACTATGACAATCAGCCCACCCCGGGGGGTACTACTCATGATTACGTCTGGCAGACGACTTTTGGATGGAGCTTGTAAGAATTGAAGGATTTTTTTCTTTAACCTATTCTTTTCCATTAAAAACCCGCCTCGCTTTATAAAGGCAAAAAATAATTTTTCGAATCCTACAGTAACTTTTTTTTTTGGTATTGGTTAAGGAAGAAATCTGACTAAGGTAGGTCATAACTTATAAAAGACCTGGATGCATACTCAAATGGATTTTTATATTTACCTTAAGTAAAGGGTTGATATTTGATAAAAAAGAAAAATTTTTGAAAAGTCAGTTTGAATTTATATTTTGAATTATTACTCAAACTTAACCCATCTCACAAATGAATTCCTTTGTAAAACTACTCGCCTTTTTTTGCTTCTTTTTCACTTTTTCTTTTTCCTATTCACAGGCAAATTTCCTTTTCCTTACAA